>CAZCOC010000328.1:0-1500 GCA_964500075.1 uncultured Salinibacterium sp. | reverse complement strand
CCGCCAGACCCTGGTAGGCGTGCAACGCCCCGAACACCACGAGGCTCCCAACGACTGCGGCAATGGCGCTGCCACTGGCTCCGAAGATCAGCGCGGGTATCGAGAGCCGGAACAGCAGCTCTTCAACGAGTCCGGCGTTGAGCGACAGCAGCGCGCCGAGCCGCAGTTCCTGCCGATTCCGAGGTAGCATGGCGCGGATGTCCCCGATCGCCGGCACCTCGCCCTCTGTCCGAGCGGCCCGAACGCCCAGCACGGTCAAGACTGTTCCCGCGACAATGACCGCAACCACGATGGCGAGCGCGACGAGCGGGGAGCCCCTCGCGAAGTCACGGGTAGCTCTGATCAACCACCAGGACTGAAGTTCGGCCAGCAGCGGTGTGACGAACGCTCCGGCAAGCAGGAGCCCCGCGGCGGCAAGCACCCCGAAGGTCAGGAACGAGTCGCGAAGCCACTTGCGGTAGGTGGCCTGCCGGCGCCGTGTCGTGCGATAGCGCTTGAAGCGCTGGAACTCGCGCCGGTCGCGGCGGATCGCGCGCAGCACCAACACCACGAGTACCGCAACGAGCCCGAGCCAGAGCCACGCGCGCGTGAGGGGATCGGCCGGGTCGAGCATCCGCCCAGCCTGTCATATCGCGCTGGGGCCGACCTTGCTACCTTGCTGGGGCCGATCGCGGAATGCCCGCCCGCACGGCAGACTTGACCTCACAGTGAGTATCGACGTCGGCTTCCGGTCCCAGCGCGGGCCCGTGCTGATCGCGCTCATGGTCACGACCTTCCTTGTGGCGATCGAGGCGACCATCCTCGCGACCGCGGTGCCCACGATCGTCGACGAGCTCGGCGGCTTCTCCGAGTTTCCGTGGCTGTTTTCGATCTACTTACTCACCCAAGCGGTGACCGTGCCGATTTACTCGAAGCTGTCGGACATGATCGGTCGAAAGCCCGTTGTGCTTTTTGGTATCGCGGTGTTCTTGGTCGGCTCGATCCTGTGCGGCCTCGCCTGGAACATGCCGGCGCTGATCGCCTTCCGGGCCATCCAGGGGCTCGGGGCCGGCGCGATCCTGCCGATGGCGATTACCATCGCGGGCGACATCTACACGGTGCAGGAGCGCGCCAAGGTGCAGGGCTACCTCGCGAGCGTGTGGGCTGTGGCATCCGTCGTCGGCCCGAGTCTTGGTGGAATTTTTGCGCAGTTCGATCTGTGGCGCTGGATCTTCTTCGTCAACATTCCACTGTGCATGTTGTCTGCGTGGATGCTCATGCGCAACTTTGACGAGCGAGTTGAGAAGCGCAAACACAAGGTCGACTTCCTCGGTGCCGGGTTGCTCACCGGGGCACTGACGCTGCTCATTCTGGCGATTCTCGAGGGCGGACAAGCCTGGGCGTGGAATTCGCCGCAGTCGATTGGCGCGTTCACGGTCGGCGCTGCCTTGCTTGCGGCATTCGTCTGGTCGCAGACTCGAGCGGCCGAACCGATTCTTCCGCTCTGGGTGTTCTCGCGGC
>CAZCOC010000327.1:0-1509 GCA_964500075.1 uncultured Salinibacterium sp. | reverse complement strand
GACGCGAACGTCGCCTTCGCCCAGCGCAGCGAGTGCGCAATGGGCCAGTGGCGCGAGGTCTCCCGAACAGCCGAGGCTGCCGTACTCGCCGATCACGGGCGTGATGCCGGCGTTCAGCATGGCGGCGTACACCTGCGCGACTTCAGGCCGCGCTCCCGTGCGCCCGGTGGCCATCGTCGAGAGCCTCAGCAAGAGTGTGCTGCGCACGACCTCGTCCTCGACCTCGGCACCCGAGCTCGCGGCGTGGCTGCGTACGAGTGAGCGCTGCAACTGCAAGCGCTGCTCGATCGGGATGTGTTTGGTGGCCAGCGCACCAAAGCCCGTCGAGATGCCGTAGTGCGGTTGCGAGTCTTCGGCGAGCGAGGCGATGACCCGGCGAGATGCTTCCATCGCCTCGAGTGACTGGCGGGCAATCGTCACGGCGACCCCGTGCCGCGCCACGGCGATGACATCAGTGATGCTCACAGGCCCGACTCCGACGGTGACGTTGCTCATGCCCATCATTGAACGCCTGCCGCGCCTGCGACGCGACGGCCTTGGACGATAGTGTGTATGAGATTTCAGACAGGAGAGCGGATGCCTCGGATCCCCGCAGCGCGCAACACCCTCGCTATGCTGCGCTACCTGGCCGCCCATAGCGGACCCGTGCGTGCATCCACCCTCGCCCGGGATCTCCGGATGCCACGATCCTCCGTCTACCAGCTTGTGCGCGTGATGATGGAGGAGGGCTTCGTCGTGCACTACCCCGAGGAGCGCGCCTACGGGCTGAGCGCCCTCGTCGTGGAGATCGGGTCGGCCTCGCTGCAAACCGCGCGGCTCGGCCGGCTGGCTCATCCCCTGATGGAGCGACTCGTGTCGGACTCGGCCGTGCCCGTCGTGGCGCATCTCGCGGTGCTCACCGGCAACGATGTCACCTATGTCGCCAAGGTGCAGGGCGCCCGCGCTCCGACAACCATTTCCACCGTGGGCGTGCGCCTGCCCGCCCACCTCACCGCGACCGGGCGGGCGATGCTCGCGCAGCTTCCGCCAGGCCAGGTGCGGGCGCTGTATCCCACGCGGGAGGCACTGACCCGGCGGGTGGGCCCCCGCCAGTCGACGCTCGCTGAGCTCGACGCACTGCTGCGGCAGACCCGCGACCGCGGCTGGGCGCTCGAACTCGGCGACGTGCAGAGCGACTATTCCTCGGTGGGTGCCGCCGCCCTCGACCACAAGGGGTTTCCGATCGCCGGGATCGGGGTCACCTTTCGCACCGGCGTGACGGTTACCGCGGTCGACGCGCTCGGGGCATCCGTCGTCATCACGGCAGCAGCCCTCGGAGCGCGCGCCATCGGACGGGCTTAAACGACGGCAGGGCCGCGCCAAAAGGCGCGACCCTGCCGTCGCCGAATCTGAAGGACTACTTGAGTACCTTGACGACCTTGCCGGCACCAACGGTACGTCCACCCTCACGGATGGCGAAGCCGAGGCCCTCCTCCATCGCGATCGGCTGAATGAGCTCGACCGTGATTT
>CAZCOC010000326.1:0-1510 GCA_964500075.1 uncultured Salinibacterium sp. | reverse complement strand
CTCCCCCGGCTTGAGGTACTCGAACCCGACAAGCACGTGCTTCTCGAGTGCTGCATTGAGCGGTGTGAACGCGGCATCGCGCAGGCTGAGCCTCGGGGCGTAGCCGAGGACCGGCTCGGTGGCCGCGATCCCGAGTGACCGCAATTTCAGGAGTGCCCTGCGCGCGTCAGCCGAGAGCGAGCCTTCGCGCCAAACGAGTGCTGCAAGGCCGAGGAGCGTTGTTTCTTCTGGCGTAAAGCGAATATCGGCCGGCAGTTCGTAGCTTCCGCGTGGGATCAGATACCGCAGGTTCTGGTTGTTACCAGGGTCGCCAGGACTGGCGATCGTTTCGAGGGGGATGCCGAGCTCGCGCAAGTCGTCCTTGTCCCGTTCGAACTGCCGCTCAAGCGTTGCGTTATCGCCACCGATTTTGTGCCTTTGACGGTACCCCTGCACTGTCGAGAGAATCTCGCCTTTCGTGAGTCCACCGTCCGTGGCAAGGAGCGCCAGCACAAGGCTGAACAGCCGCTCCTCGGCGGGAATCTTCTGGACGGTCGCGGCCACGGTCGCTATTGAATCCCGAGAATGTCAAAGACGAAGATCATCGTCGCACCGTCAGGAACACTCGCTGGCCCTTGGCCAGGCGCGTAGCCGAACTCGGGCGGAATCACGACCAGCATCTGCGAGCCGACGCGTTGACCGATGAGGGCTTGAGCGAATCCGGGCACTACCCCATTCGGGTCGGTTTGTGAGCTCAACGCCAGGAAGGTGACCGGCGTTCCGCGGTCCCACGACGAGTCGAACACCGTGCGGGTGTCCCACAGCACGCCGGTGAAGTGGATGACGGCCTCGTTGCCCTCCTCGACGACGGCACCCGAGCCAAGCTTGAGAACGGTCGTGAGCAACTCGGTCGGGGCTGCCTCGTTTGGAATTGTGAAACCTGGCTCGCCATTTGGCGCCAACGAAATCGACGGAAAGCCCGCCTTTGCAAGCTGGTCGACACCGTTCGCGCGACCGAGGAATGCGTTCTGAATGTCGACAATGACAACGAGGGTATCTTCGGCCGTCAGATTGAATTCGCTCAGGTCGGTGTCGCCGAACATTGACTGCACGCTCGTCGCCGTTGCAACCCGTGAACCAACGGTCGCGCACTGGGTGACCTCTCCCAGCACGTCGGTGCTCGGGGTGATGTTTCGACGCACGGGTTGAGCGGGGTCATAGCTTGAGGCGGTGAGCACCTCGCCGTTGCTGGCGTTGAGCACCGTCACTTGAAAGTCGACGACCTGACCGGCCACCAGCGGCTCACCCTCCGCGGCCTCGATCGTGGAGACTTGCGTCTCTTCAGCAAGGAGGGGGGTCGGGAACTCTGCCTTGGGGTCTGCGCCGAACTGGCCGTCAGCGCTGATCAGGTCGGAGGCGCTTCCGCTCGCGAACACCGGGGTACACGCGGAGCTACCGAACGGGGTGCCAGCACATGCCGAGAGGGAAACCAACATTCCGGCCGCAAGCACGATCGCCAAACGCTTCTGCA
>CAZCOC010000325.1:0-1510 GCA_964500075.1 uncultured Salinibacterium sp. | reverse complement strand
GGGTAGGAGATTTCGCTCGTTCCTGCAGTGAGGAGCGGCGCGGCGAGATCGAACCGGAGCGACCGGATCGTGGGCCAGTCGGTTGACGGACCCGCTAGTCCGTACGACCCCGAGCAACCGGCTGGGTCGGCATCAGACGGGGTGCGGCACGGGTTGGCCGAATTCGACACAAGTGTTGTCCACCCACTGGGGGTGCCGAAGGTCGGCGGGCCGGACAGCCGGAGGCTGAACTCGGACCCGTCGATGTCTCCCAACTGGGGAAGGTTATCGTAGAGACGTAAGGAGGTAACCGTCCCGTTGAACCCGTTCACGACGGTGCGTCTCAGCATTGCAGACTCGCCGGCGACCACCGTCGTGGCTGCGGAGAATGCGGGATCCGATGCACCGCGCACTGCAGATGTCGCACGAATCTGGCCGACCGCAGTGACCCGGAACGTGTTCTGCGTCCAGGGAAGCGCAGCTGCGCCAAGCCCTAGCTCGGTCGGAGGGTTCGCGACATCCGTCACATACCGGTTGCCCCATGGACCAAGGCTGTCCGCCGTGATCGCAAGGGTGATGCGCGAGGTATCGGATGCTGGTGGGCTGTACGCATCAGAGGCCACTGCAACCGGGAGGTTCCAATTGTAGGACTTTGATGTGAAGCCGCCGTTGGGAACGTAACTGATCCACGGAGTCACGGGCACGAGGGTGGGCAGGTCGAATGTAAGGCGGGTATAGCCACCTGCCACCGGGGTGATTGTGGTGACCGTGAGATTGCCCAGTGACGGAGACTTACCGACACCCGTGGGTTGAGTCGCCACAATGGCTGCGCCGGTGTAGCTGAACCCGGGCGGCAGAACGACGGTCAGCGTCGCGTCGTTGATGGTGCGCACCGCCTCACCGTTGGTGAAGCCGATGGCGACATTGGTCGTTGCGCCCTCAGCGATCGTCCCGCCGGTAGTGAGGATCGGGCCGAGCGGGTAGGCGTCGGTGACCGTCGTCCCCGCGCACACGATTTCGTTGAGGTCAGCGGGCTGGAGATCCCATGTCTGGCAGTGCGGCAACGGGCCGCCGGGTGCCGGATCGCTGTCAACAACCGACAGATAGCTGGTGTGGTATCCGGCGGTCACCCGATAGCTTGACCCGATCGAGAGGCCGAAAGGCACAACACTGCCACCCGGGCCATCGAGTCGTCGGATGACGACCTCGTAGTCGGTGATCGGAGAATTGGATGCCAGAGTGAAGTTGCCCCCCGATGACAGAGGGTTGGTCGCGTGACTGAAGATCAGGCTGACCGGGTTGATGTTGGTGAGAGCGACGTCCTGCACCGTCACGTCAAGGTTGACTTGGGTTACGCTGACCCGCGCATAGACGTTGGTGTAGTCGGCGAGTACTGCCCGCACGCCGAGGTTCTGAAGAACGTGATGCTCGTAGAAGAGCGGTGCCCCGCCGGACGTCACCGTCAGGGTGTCCTGAGCCGCCGCGATGTCAGCAACGTACGGCGCCGCGAAGATGGTTGAGTTGCGGAGCG
>CAZCOC010000324.1:0-1511 GCA_964500075.1 uncultured Salinibacterium sp. | reverse complement strand
TGGCCGCAGCTCAAATCAGCGGATGCGACGAGCTCTGGACAAACGACACCAGACTCAGCTCAGCCTCGCGCGGTCTCGCCGTCAACCTGCTCGGCTGATGAAGCCGGTATGCGGATGCCGCGAGCCCAAGTCTCAGGCCGGCACCCGCCGAATACTGCCTGTTAGTATTAGCTACACCACATACTGGGAGCCCTAATGGATGCCGCAACGCTCGTCAAAACCGCGCGCACCGCCGCGCGTCTCGACCAGCACACGCTTGCGGCGCGGGCGCGATCATCCCAATCCCAGATCTCGTTGATCGAAGGCGGCAAGCAGTCGCCAACCTTTGACACTCTGGCCAGGGTGCTGCGCGGCACCGGACGGCAATTGATCGCCGTCGACGTACTTCGGGAAGATGCGGCGACGATCGCCAGCGAGATCGCAGCAGCGTTGGCGGCAGGTAAAGCCCCGCGCGCGCTGCGACTGTTTATCCAATTGAGCGACAACCTCGCGGCAGAGCACGGCGCCAATCGTTTCGCACTCACGATCGCCGAACCACCACTGACCGGCTTGAAACGATGGGATGCCGCACTGGCCGCCCTCGTCGCTCACTGGCTCGGCGAAGAGGGTTTGCCCGTGCCAACATGGGCGGAGTCCCACGAGCGATCCCTCACCCGCGCGTGGGTGTTCGGTGACTCGCTACTGCGACCGCCACCCGAATCGGTGCCGCCCGACTTTCTGCGCCGAGGAGTCCTGCTCGACCGCGACACCTTGGCCAGCGTGTGACGCTCCTCGATCGCGACGACCTTGAGCGCGGGCTCCGGCTGCTCGTGGCGGAGTTGCGCAGGCGGGGTCGCCCGGCCCGCGTGCGGATCATCGGCGGTGCCGCGATGGCGCTTCAGTACTACGACCGCGAGAGCACTCGCGACATCGATGTAGCGGTAAGTATGCCGGACTCCGAACTCGAAGAGATCGCCTCGATTATCGCGACCGCGGAGGGCTGGGCCAGCGACTGGCTCAACGCCGCCGCCGCGAAGTTCGTGCCGTCATACGGTCGCGCGGTCGAGTGGGTCACCATCCATGAGGAAGCCAGTATCGTCATCCAGATTGCCCCGCCAGACGCGATGTTGGCGATGAAGCTCCGTGCCAACCGGCCAGGCCGTGACGAGGCAGACTTGCGAGTCTTGATGGCGATTTGTGGGCGCTCGACACTCAACAAGCTGGAAGATCTCTTCGAAGAGTTCTACCCCGGAGACGCCCTGAGCGACCGAGCAATTCGACTTGTCGAAGCGATCAATGCACAGGGCGCGCCAGTTGTGCCGAGCCCGCCAGCGCCAGTGGATCTGACCACTTAGAGCTCAGGTAATAATCGAGCCTTCAGATCCCGAACGCCACTAGCCCACGCCGCCGCCCGCCCCACGAATCCAGCCTTCGCCGTGTGCGCCGACACCAGGTCGGGGCTCCAGTCCCGCAACGCACGGGCTGTTTGAAGTACAGCTCCCGTGTCCCGGAATGGCCGGACGGCTTTGACG
>CAZCOC010000323.1:0-1516 GCA_964500075.1 uncultured Salinibacterium sp. | reverse complement strand
CGTCAACTTGTTCAATCCAAAGCTGATCGTGCTCGGGGGGTTCTTGGCAACGCTGAAGCTTGAACGAGTTCTCTGAGGCGGGCCGGACCAGTCTCGTACAGCGTTGCCAAGAACCCCCCGAGCACGATCAGCTTTGGATTGAACAAGTTGACGGTATTCCCAAGCGCACGCGCGAGGTAGCCGCGTTGACGCTCGACCACCCGCTTCGCTTGCGCCGTGTTGAGCTCAAGCGCCTCGAGGAGCGTCTCGCGGCGAACCTCTGTTTCGAGGCATCCGGTTGACCCGCAATGACAGAGCATCCCGTCGCTGTTGACGAGCGTGTGACCCAGTTCACCAGCAAAGCCGGAGACACCGCCGAACACCGTGCCACCGAGAATGATGCCCCCGCCGATGCCACTTGCGCCGCCGTTGACGTAGATCACCTCGTCGTGACCGCGACCGGCACCGCGCACGTGTTCAGCGATTGCGCCGAGCGTCGCGTCATTGGCGGCGAGCGCCATGAAACCGGTGGCGTCGCCAATCAATGCCGCAATAGGCGCATCACGCCAGTCGAGATCTGGCGCGAGTGCAACAACTCCGTCGTCAGCGCGCACGAGGCCGGGCACGGCGAGGCCGATGCCGGCGACCCGATAGGCGGCGCTGGGGGCCGCGAGAAGATCGCGAATCTGTTGCACAGCCAAGGCCACCGCAGTCTGTACGGTCGGCGTCGATCTGGTCGCTCGTTTGGAGCGTGCAAGTACGACGCCGCCGAGCGCGACGACCTCGACCTCGACCGCGTCGAGTTCTGGATTCACGGCGATCGCCACGACCTGCCTGCTCGGCACGATCACCGGACTCGGCCTGCCAACGAGCCGAGTCGGGTCTGGTTCCGTTTCGACGACGAGACCAAGATCGACCAGTTCTGCCACCAATGCCCCGATGGTCGAACGGTTGAGGCCGGTCTCCTTCGTGAGCTGGGATCGCGACACGGCGCCGAGTTCGTGCACTCGGGCAAGGACGAGCGAAAGATTGTGACGTGGCAATCCGATAATATGTTGTATTGTACAACATTTAGCGCTTGAATGGTCGAAAGCGCAACCCGACGCCAACGACCTCAAGCCAACGGCCCAGAACCAACGACAAGGATGTCCCGTGACCACACTCACCCCAACCCCGGCCGACAAGTTCTCGTTCGGCCTTTGGACCATCGGCTACAACGGCGCCGATCCCTTTGGTGGCCCGACCCGTGCTCCACTCGATGTGGTTCACGCCGTCGAGAAGCTCGCGGAACTCGGCGCGTACGGGCTTACCTTCCACGACGACGACCTGTTCGCGTTCGGTTCGACCGACGCTGCGCGCCAGCACCAGATTGATCGGCTCAAGCAGGCGCTCGCAGACACCGGAATCATCGTCCCGATGATCACGACCAACCTGTTCAGCCAGCCCGTCTTCAAGGACGGCGGATTCACGTCGAACGACCGCGCTGTTCGCCGCTTTGCGCTGCGCAAAGTCCTGCGCAACCTCGACCTTGCCGCCG
>CAZCOC010000322.1:0-1518 GCA_964500075.1 uncultured Salinibacterium sp. | reverse complement strand
GGCCATACGACGAGTGTAGCAAACGTAGCAACCGTGCCCGCCGTCAGTCCGAAGTTAGCTTCCGCGGTAGGTCGAGTACGCGAACGGGCTCAGCAGCAGAGGCACGTGATAGTGCGCAGCGACATCGCTGAGCACGAACTCGATTGTCACTCGCGGAAAGAACGTGTGCCGACCACTCGCCGCGAAGTACGGCCCAGTCTGGAACTCGAGGCGGTAGGCACCGGCGGGGAGCGCATCTGGACCGAGGGTTGCGACTCGACCGTCGGCATCCGTCTCACCGACTGCAATGATCAGACCGTCCGGGCCGCTGAGCGCGACCGCGATTCCGGACGCTGGAGTGCCGAGTGCGTTGTCGAGAACATGCGTGGTGACGTGGCTCATGGGGCTCCATCATGGTTCGGTCCAAAGAGTTTCTCTAGCCGCAACAGCGCGATGTCGCGCAACTGCTCCCCGACGATGACGAGCTCGGTCGCGGCATCCAGTTCAAGGCGGCGATCGAGTTCAGTAAGAATCTGGGCACGGCTGCGCCCAGCCGCCCGAATAATAAACACCCGGCCGAAGCGTGCTTCATAGGCGGCATTTCCCACCGCGAGCTCCTCGGCGAGTTCGGTCGCCGCACCCTGCTCAGCGCGACTCAGCGCTTGCGACGTGCCTGCGCCGACCGGCTTCTCGCCGATGCGGGGATGATGCGCGATCGCCTGCGAAATCTCTTCCGGGGCCAGCGGCGTCGCTTCGGTGTACGCGACGAGCCGCAGTTCGTCGAGCGAATCGAACGGCGCGCGCGACGCGACATCCTCAACCCAGCGGGGCACGGCGAGCGCGGCGGTCAGGCCATCGCGCAGGTCGGCGTCAGTCACATCGAGCATGGTGTGTATAACAGTACCCATGGCCACCTCCCCGCTCAGCGTCACGGGCATCGTACTCGCGGCGGGCGCGGGCACCCGAGCTGGCGGCCCAAAAGCCCTGCTGCGGATGCCCGACGGCACGCCATGGCTCGAACTCGCGTGCGCGGTCCTCCGTGAATCGGGCTGCGACCGGATCGTCGCTGTGCTCGGTGCGCGGGTGCGCACCGCGCGTCCGCTCGTGCCGGCCTGGGCCGAAGTAGTCGTGGCTGAGGACTGGGAAGCCGGGATGTCTGCTTCGCTTCGCGCGGGGCTCGCCGCGGCATCCGGCGATGCGGCACTGGTTACGCTCGTCGACCTGCCGGGACTGCCGACGGCAGTCGGGCTGCGCGTGATGGCGGCCCAGGGTGCGCTTCGGCAGGCGGTCTATTCTGGCGAGCCCGGGCATCCGGTCTTCATTGCGGCAGAGCATTGGGATGCTGCCACCACCTCGCTCGAGGGAGATACCGGCGCGCGGCGCTACCTTGTCGAGCACGGCGTCGCCGAGATCGAATGCGGCGACCTCTGGCACGGCCACGATCGAAACTTTGGATAACGCTTGACACCCCACAGCACTATGCCTAGGCTCACTAGGTATGAAAGGTGAATCACTCAAAGGACATCTGGATCTGCTGAT
>CAZCOC010000321.1:0-1520 GCA_964500075.1 uncultured Salinibacterium sp. | reverse complement strand
CCTGCACGGTCATGACCGGGATGCTCCTGCCGATCCCGCTCTCCTCCTTCCGCGCCCCGTTCTGGGGACTGCCAAGGTGCAGTCCATCGCTCTAGGCTGTCGACAATCGAGCTTGGGGGGCGCCGTGTCAACAGTGTTGGGGAACGCATTCTCGCTTGCAGCAGACTCTGTCCCGCAGCGAGAGCTGAGCGTCGTTCGTGGGCCGGCCTTCCGGGTGATCGCTGAATGCTTGCGGCTTGCCGCGGCATCCCCTCGGCCAAGTTGGCTTGCGACGCTGTTCGGAACACACCCGCTACCGCTCGACGCATACGGCTGGTATTTGAGCGCGATCGGAGAGCTGGAGGCTGCGCACGTACTCAACGATCTCCGAAGCGAATGGGTGCTTCTACACCCCCTGCGCGACGTCGAATCGTACGGCGGCGTTGACTATCTTCTGGTGGGCCGCCCCGGAGTGTTCACCGTCGCAATCAAGGATCACACTGACCAGCGCGTGCGAGTCGACGGGGACGAGCTGACCGTGAACGGTCGCAGGACCGATCATCTGAAGGACGCAAACATTGACGCTGCCAGACTGACGCGCGAACTCGGTGTCGATGCAGTATCGCCGATCGTCGTCGTCATCAACCCTCGCTCGCTCGAGCGTGCCGATGCGCCTTCGAAGGCGTCATCGCTCCAAGAGCCGATTGTCGTGGGCTCCTCGCACCTGGCGGCGCTTCTTTCAGAGCTCGTCAAGAACAACGCCAGCCGACTCGATCGCGCGTCAGTCTTAAATTCCGTGCGATCTGCAGAACGAAGTGGTGTCTGGAGGTCTGCGGCCGCCGTTCACGACCAAACGCTTATGCATGAAGACGCAATCAAGCGCCTTCGGCTTGCGGTCGAGCGGGCGTCCCGCCGCCGCGTGATGTGGCTCGCAGTGGCCGCAGTTGCGACTGCCGCCGCGATCACGATGCTCGTCCTGCTGTAGAGCGCAAGCCACTCGAACTGCACCCTTCGCGACACGACCGTGGCGAGCTATTCGTCGGCGGCCTCGACTGGAGCGTCCACCACCGGAGTCTCCGCAAGGCTCGGTTCTGTCAGCCGTACAATCAGCACGATCAGGCCAGCAATCGGAAGCAGGATCCAGAGCAGTTCTGTCCACTCGCGGCCGGTGTCACGAAGTCGGCGAACGGCAACAGCCAAGCTGGGTAGCAACACGGCAATGCTCCAGGCGCCCGCGAAGCTCATGTAGCCGGTGAACGAGCCTGCTGTCGTCGTCACCTCGAACATTCGGGGATTGATCGCGGTGAAGGTAAGGCTGTTGAGTGCTGCGCTGACGAGAACCGTAAACAGGGTGAACCACCAGAACTCCGGCCGAGTCGCTCGACCGCCGAACTCGGCATATTTGCGGAACACGGTCTTGATGGACTCGAAGAATGTCATAGTGTGAGTCAACACTCAATGGGCGTCTCGCGGTAGGGCCGAAAGACCCTCGACGGCGCGAGGCGACGAGCCAGTACGATGCTGCGATGAAGGCTATTCAT
>CAZCOC010000320.1:0-1522 GCA_964500075.1 uncultured Salinibacterium sp. | reverse complement strand
AGCACCATCAGGCGTACGTGACAGGAGCAAATGGTGCTCTCGCCGCCATGGCGGCCGCTCGTGACTCGGGTGATTTCGCGAATATCAACAAGCTCGAGAAAGACCTTGCATTCAACCTCGGCGGCCACGTCAACCACTCAATCTTCTGGACGAACCTTTCGCCGGATGGCGGCGACGCTCCGGTCGGCAGCCTTGCGAGTGCCATTGACGACAACTTCGGATCGTTTGAGAAGTTCGCTGCACACTTCACCGCTACCGCACTCGGCGTGCAGGGATCCGGCTGGGCCGTACTGGCTTGGGATTCGATCGGCCAGAAGCTCATCATCGTGCAGCTCTTCGATCAGCAGGGCAACCTGCCCGCTGGCATTGTTCCGGTGCTGATGCTCGACGTCTGGGAGCATGCGTACTACCTTGACTACCGCAACGTTCGTGCCGACTATGTCAAGGCGTTCTGGAACATCGTGAGCTGGAGCAACGTTCAGCAGCGCTTTGCCTCTGCGACGCAGAAGACTGCTGGGCTGCTGCTACTCTCATAGCTGATTTGCACCGTGCCTACTTCGCACTGTCGCGATCGCTAACCAACCACCCCAATCGAACGAAGCGTCGTACGGCGCCTGAGCAACCGGAGCACACGTGAGCGTCAAGGTCGGCATCAACGGATTTGGTCGCATCGGCCGCAACTATTTTCGAGCAGCATTGGCCAAGGGTAGCGACATCGACATCGTCGCAGTCAACGACCTCACCGACAATGCGGCGCTCGCCCACCTTCTGAAATACGACTCCATCACCGGTCGTCTCGATGCCGTAGTTGAGCTCAGCGGCAACAAGATCATCGTCAACGGCAACGCAATCACGGTGTTCGAGGAGCGCGACCCAGCGAACCTGCCGTGGGGCGACCTCGGGATCGACATCGTTATCGAGTCGACTGGCCACTTCACGAAATCAGAGGATGCTCAGAAGCACATCGCTGCCGGCGCCAAGAAGGTCATCGTTTCAGCTCCGGCGACCGGCTCGGACGTTGCAACGCTCGTGCTCGGAGTTAACGAAGGCACCTATGACCCGGCAGTGCACAGCATCATTTCGAACGCGTCATGCACGACGAACTGCCTCGCACCGCTCGCGAAGGTGTTCCTCGACAACTTCGGCATCGAACGCGGCTTGATGACGACCGTGCACGCATACACCGCGGACCAGAACCTGCAGGACGGGCCCCATAAGGACCTTCGCCGGGCCCGCGCAGCGGCAGCCAACATCATCCCAACTTCGACCGGTGCGGCGAAAGCCCTCGGTCTCGTCATCCCAGAACTGGTCGGCAAACTTGACGGATACGCACTCCGCGTTCCGGTCATTACGGGTTCGATAACCGATCTGACGCTCATGACGACCGCAACCGTGACGGTCGAGGAGGTCAACGCCGCGTACAAGGCCGCAGCAGAAGGCGCGCTGAAAGGCATCCTCAAGTACACAGAAGACGAGATCGTCTCGAGCGACATCGTTGGAGACCCGCACTCATCGATCTTCG
>CAZCOC010000319.1:0-1541 GCA_964500075.1 uncultured Salinibacterium sp. | reverse complement strand
CCTCGAGAAAGTCTGGCAAGAGCCGCCGCTGGATGACGTACCGCGGGTATGCGGTGCAGCGCTGCTTGGCGTATTCGAACCCCTTGCGCAGATGAGCCGCGAGCATCTCCCACTGAGCGAAATCCCAGATTCCCCACGCGTTCAAACCTTCTTGCTCGAGGATGTGTCGCCTGCTGGTATCGGCGAGAGTGACTGCGGCCTTGCGGCCGTTCGACCGACCTCCGACGAAGGCGAGCGCTCCGAGCTGGGGCGATTGGATGAGGGCGTCACCGAGTTCGGAGCCGACTCCAGAGACAAGCGTCACCGGCAGGCCGGCGCGCTGCATCATCGCGTGGGCGAGCGTCAGTGCGTGAAACCCACCCTGCGATGGCGTTTTCGCGATCACCGCGTTCCCCGCGAGGATCTGCACCAGCTCGGCGTGAACTTGCACGCTCAGGGGATAGTTCCACGAAGCAATATTGGAGACCGGGCCGGGGAGCGGCTTGCGCTCCTCAGAAGTTCCAGCCCTAAGTTGGCGAGGGATCTGCTCGAGATACCAACGCACCCCGTCGATGCAGCGATCGACGTCAGCGAGCGCGATGTGCCAGGGCTTGCCAATCTCCCAAACCAGCAGCAGGGCGATCAACTCCCGTTGGGATTGCAGAAGGTCAACAGCTTGCGTGACGCGCTCAACTCGCTCAGCAAGCGGAATCGCGTCCCACGCCCGGTGCTGTTCAGCAGCCAAAGCGACCGAATCGACCGCGGTTTGGTGATCGATACGCGGCGGTCCGAACATCACTGTTCCGTCGTTCGGCGAACTGTGGGCGCCTGTTTCACCGGTTGCGACCCACTCGCCGCCGATGAGGTTGCGAAGGCTGTCTGCACCAAACGCTTCAGGCGCTTCCACGTGACAGCGTGCGTAGGTCTCGGCCCAGCCTGTGCCGGATTTAAGGTGCAACGCTTCCATAGCAAGTCCATTCGGTCATGAGCGAGAGATCCTTGACCGGATGTCGGCGGCGTCATTGCTCGATCGGGCTGGCCGTGAAGGCCAAGTTGGCGGGGAAACTTGATGCAGCATTGTGTGCAAACGCCCAAGAGTAAACGACACAGTATCAGCCCAAGCTGGCACTCTTGCACCGCCGATATGGCTCACCAATAGTGCTCGCGAAATGGGGTGCGTGCCTCATTTCATAAACGCTCGCGAAATGTTCGGCCGTCTTTGGGGTGCTGCGGTGTGCTTGGCGGATGGACCCGACACTGTTGATGGCTGCGAGTCGGTCGATGACGACGTTGAGTTCGGCATACTCGGGGTTGTCGAGAAACACGCCGCTGAAGAATCCGGTCTGAATCGGTGACTAGGCTTGCACGGTGATGCCGTTGATGCGGCAGTAGTCGAGGATGCCGCCGCCATCCACAGTCACGGATTGATCGAGCCCGTGCATGTTGGCCGCCACACCCTGGGCAACGATCAGCGCGTGGGTGATCGACAGTTGCAGTTGGTTGGCAACGATTGGTTGGCTCACAGCAGTTTTCAGCAAATCGATCTGGCGTGGGGTGTGGTT
>CAZCOC010000318.1:0-1547 GCA_964500075.1 uncultured Salinibacterium sp. | reverse complement strand
CGCTGATCCTTCGGACGGTTCGCCGCTTGCTTCGAGCGGATGATATCGGCGAGGGATGCGACCGCGATCTGCATCCCGGCGATATCGACGTTCATCGCATCGCGTCGCAAGTCGTCGAATCCTGTCGTCCCATCTGGCGCAAATGCGATGTCCAGGTGGCCGAACTTGGTGACAAGGTTCCAGACTGCCGATCCTGCCAATGACGCCGCGTTGTGCGAGAACGGCAGCCCTTCTGGAACGTCTCGCGCTGCGATCCTTGCTTCGAGCTCGGTCAGTGCCGCGGACAAGCGCGTGAGGTTTGCCTCTGTGTGTTCTGGCGTGACGTCAACGTCCTCGGTTGCAAACGGTGAGCCGTTAATGACGGCAGCCAGACCACCGATGAGCACGAAACGCACGCCGCGCCCGTGCAGCACCGCGAATATCCCCTCGAAGTTCTGCTCAGGCGGCATCGTTCACTCGGTCGTTTGTTCCGGCCTTTACGCCTGCTTGCTGAAGTGCGCGCAATTGAGTTGTCAGTCGCGCATGGCGACTCAATCGCTCTTGCACACTCAGCGGCAGGCGGCTGCTTGCTTGAATCCAATCGGAGTCGTCCCGCTCCACAAGCACGACATTGAGGTCGAGGTTCATGAGCCGCAGCATCCGGATGATGTCATCAAAGCTCGGGGACGTTACCCCCTTCTCGAGACGCGCGATTGCTGACTGGGTCGTGCCAGCGAGAGCGGCGAGATCAGCTTGCGTCAACCGTGAGCGCTTGCGGGCTTCGCGGATCAGGTCATTGCCTATACCTTTCATGGCCCTAGCATAGCGGGTCCGCTATATAGCGGAACCGCTATAATGGCAGTGGAGGGTAGAATCGAGCCTCATGCCGCGCAATCCAACGACCCCATACTCGGTAGCTGTCTTCGACCTCATACATCGCCCGGGCGAGATGCGCGAAAAGACCCTCGAGGTAACCGAATCGGGGGGCTACGGCAATGCCGTCATCGGCGTGAAACCGGGAACAGTTGTTCGCATCAACGCGCGATTGGAGTCCTTGCACGACGGCATTCTCGTCTCCGGCGATGTGGCGACGGTGGCCGAAGGGGAGTGCGTTCGCTGTCTTGTTGAGGTGATTGTGCCGGTCGAGGTCGAATTCCAAGAAGTTTTCGCGTATTCTGTCGACGAAGCTTTTGACTATACGGTTCATGACGACCACGTCGACCTTGAACCAATAGTTAGGGATGCGGTGGTGCTATCACTGCCGTTCCAGCCCGTCTGTCAGGAAGATTGTCTCGGCCTGTGCTCCCAATGTGGCGTGCGACTTCTCGACAGTCCCGGTCACGAACACGAGGCTCCTGTCGATCCCCGATGGGCGGCCCTTGCAGGGCTTGAAAGCCTGAACGACTCCCCAGAATCTGAAGAAAAGAGATAGATCATGGCAGTTCCGAAGCGCAAGATGTCGCGGGCGTCCACTCGCATGCGCCGTGCACAGTGGAAGGCAACCGCCCCCACTCTCGTCAAGACGATCGAGAACGGCAAGACCGTCTACAGCCTTCCGCACCGTGCGA
>CAZCOC010000317.1:0-1548 GCA_964500075.1 uncultured Salinibacterium sp. | reverse complement strand
CCAGTCCACGATCCCCGCCTCGTCAGCCGAAGTCAGCAGTCGCGCCAGCACCCGATCCCAAGTCCCATCACCGCTATAGCGGCGGTGCCGCTTCCACAACGTCTGCCACGGCCCGAACTCGACCGGGACATCACGCCACGGCAGCCCGCACCGATACCGATAAATGATCCCCTCAACAACCCGCCCGTCCCGAAGACGACGGCAGCAACGGCTGAACACGAGCCCACTGGGCATCACTCAAAACAGCCGAACGAGACATGCTTTGAGCATTGGCGACGCCACCCACAATCATTGGGAGACACGCCCTAGGCCATGGTGATGAACATCACTGCCGGCGGGTTCGTCGACGACGAGGCCAAGCCCCTCGCCTTGAGAACCGACGACCTCGGTCTCGTGCCCAATGCCGACGTGCCGCGGGGCGTCGCCTTCCTGCTGCCGCCCACCGAGTTCGGCCCGGCGACCACGGCGACTCTCGACGACGCGTGGGGCGACCTCGTCCAGATTGTGAGCAGGAATTGAAAGAGTCTCCTGCCGCGGTTGCGGCTGCGGCGCCGGCTAGCGCGAAGTGATTCAAATATGGTGCATTTGATTCGAATCTGACACACTTGTGGGATGGAACTTACTCGTGTCGGATCTGACCTGCTCGGTCCGACCGAATCGCAGGTTCTGACCGCCCTAGCAAGGCTGACTGATCCCGTTAGCGGTAGACAACTCACCAAGCTCGCTGGGGCGGAGAGCAACTCCACCGTGCAGCGCTACCTCGCGAAGCTGAAGCGCATCGGCCTCGTATTCGCGACAGAGACGCCATCCGCGACCCTGTATCGGCTCAATCGCACGCACGTGTTCTGGGATGCGATTCAAGCAATTCTCGCTGCGCCGGCAGCGATCGAACAGGAGATTGCGACACTCGTGGCGCGCGAGCTTGGAGCCGCGGCGCGAGTGGCTGTTTTCGGCTCAGTGGCGGCTGGTACCGCCGGACCGGACAGCGACTACGACTTGCTTCTCATTGTGGATAACTCCATATCACCCGAGGCTCGGTCCGCGGTAGTGAGTACACTCACCGACGTCGTTGAGAAGCTAACGGGGAACGCGTGCCAAGTCGTCGACATCAGCGAGCACGAGTTGAGCAATCTCGTAGCGCACGACTCCTCTATCGTGCGCGACTGGAGTCAGAACGCCCGCCCTATTGACGGGCGCGGGCAGATACCGCACCTCCACGGACTCGGATGAATCCGCGCGCTAGCGGTGGCACTTCGCCCATGTCGAGTTCCGACATCGATGCGCGCGCGACCCAAGCGCACTCGTTCCTCGAAGCAGCCCGACTTACAGTCGAGTTCGCCGCGGCCCTCGGCGACCATGCCGTAGCGAACGTCGCAGCCTCCAATGCGGTTTTCGCGGGCATTGCGGCGGCGGACGCAATCTGTGGGAAGGCACTTGCAGTGAGGTCCAGTTCATACAACCATGCGGATGCCGTCACCCTCGTCAGACGTGCCCACGAAGGCGAGGCAGCCGCGAACCACTTGAGGGCGCTCATTTCGCTCAAGAACA
>CAZCOC010000316.1:0-1558 GCA_964500075.1 uncultured Salinibacterium sp. | reverse complement strand
ATTCCGGATCGTGGTTTGTTCGGCGTCTTCATGGTCGGCGGCGAGGTCTCAACCGGCTCAACCGGCTCGACCCGTACGGGTGGGCGGCGGGTCGGCGAGCTGGACGAGGAGATGGTCTATGAGTCGCGCGTCGGCGACGTCTTTGCGCTCGGCACGACGAGTTGGCGCATTGAGGAGATCACTCACGATCAGGTGCTCGTGAGTCCGGCATTCGGCCAGCCCGGCAAGGTGCCGTTCTGGAAGGGTGACGGCCTTGGACGCCCGGCAGAACTCGGCGCGGCGATCGGCGAGTTCACGAATCAGCTCTCAACAGGTGCGCCCCGCGCTATCGCCGCGCGCTTGAACACGATCGGGCTCGACGCTCGTGCCGCGAGCAACCTCGTCACGCTCATTGCCGAGCAGAAGGATGCGACCGGCCAGGTGCCAACCGACACCACCCTGATCGTTGAGCGATTCCGCGACGAGCTCGGTGACTGGCGGGTGGTCCTGCACTCGCCGTACGGCATGGCCGTGCACGCGCCGTGGGCACTGGCGGTGACGGCGCGTATTCGCGATCGTCTTGGGGTGGATGGCGCGGCGATGGCCGGCGATGACGGCATCGTCGTTCGGATTCCAGACACCGACGCCGAACCACCCGGTGCTGAGATGTTTGTGTTTGAGCCTGACGAGTTGTCGGAGATCGTCACGGAAGAGGTTGGCGGCTCTGCCCTCTTTGCGGCTCGGTTCCGCGAGTGTGCGGCGCGCGCACTGTTGTTGCCGCGGCGGGACCCCGGTCGCCGTTCCCCGTTGTGGCAACAGCGGCAACGGGCATCCCAATTGCTGCAGGTTGCTCGCAAGTACCCGAGTTTTCCGATCGTGCTTGAGACCGTGCGCGAAGTGCTGCAGGACGTGTACGACCTGCCAGCGTTGATGGCGCTGTCGAACCGAATCGCCGCGCGCGCGGTGCGCATGATCGAGGTCGAAACGTCGGTGCCGTCGCCCTTTGCCCGCAGCCTGTTGTTCGGCTACGTTGCGGCCTTCATGTACGAGGGGGATTCGCCGCTTGCGGAGCGGCGGGCGGCTGCGCTGAGTCTTGACCCGGCCCTCTTGGCTGAGCTGCTCGGGCGCGCGGAGTTGCGCGAGCTACTCGACCCCGCAGTGATTGAGCAGACCGAACTCGAGCTGCAGCGGTTGACTCCCGAGCGCCGCGCAGGCGACCGTGAGGGTCTCATTGACCTGCTGCGGATGCT
The DNA here is from genome assembly GCA_964500075.1 of uncultured Salinibacterium sp. Classification (GTDB taxonomy): domain Bacteria; phylum Actinomycetota; class Actinomycetes; order Actinomycetales; family Microbacteriaceae; genus Rhodoglobus. The sequence goes on along the minus strand of CAZCOC010000316.1, from coordinate 329 downwards.
CGGACCACTCTCCATCAACGAAATCGTGGCCCGCGCGCACCCTTCATCCCCTGAGTGGTCAGTTCGTGTCGCCACGGGCGAGCCCGACCCGACACAAAGTGACCACTCACGTAGCGAGAGACTGAGCTTGAGTGAGAGTGAGAGCGAGAGCTTGAGGGGGCGGATTGTGGGGGTTTTGGAGGGGCTGGCGCGAGCGAATCGGGTGCTGGCCGTGACAATCGCCGGCAACGCACAGTGGGCTGTCATTGAGGATGCCGCGAGATTGCGTGACGCGCTCGGCGTGCCGCTGCCGATCGGCGTGCCCGCCGCGTTCATCGAACCTGTCGACG
>CAZCOC010000315.1:0-1560 GCA_964500075.1 uncultured Salinibacterium sp. | reverse complement strand
CGGATGGCAGCGGTACCGCTCAGGTCGGCCAGAACGTGGCCGCTCAACTCGTGACTGCGAATCAGATTATGCGAGATCTGGTCGGCATCGACATTTCGCAGATTATCACCGGTCGCGCAGCAGGCCGGGCTGTCGGGGAGGGCCTCGCTTCAGCGGAGGCCGCCCCTGCGCAATCCGCCAGACGAGCTACGCCGAAGAAGCCGCCACTGAAGGAGCCTTCGGCGTAGCTGTGGCGACGTAGTGGTGGCGCCGTGCGGCCTGCGGCGCGGCGTCAGTGCGTGGTTGCGGCTGACTTAGGCGTCGCGGCGTTTTGAAGCGGCCTTGTCCTTCTTGTCAGAACGCTTCTCTTTGAGGGACTTGCTCGCGGCAGTCTTCGTCGTTGACTTCTTGGGTGATTTGTCGGCCATGTCGTAACTCTCCTCGATGAGTTGGAAACCGAGCGGGGCGCCCGTAACCAGAGCGTACGCGTTCAAGCCGTTTGTTGCTCGGCTTCGAGCCTGGCAATACGAGCGCGCGCGGCATCCTCTGATGTCGATGACCGCCCAAGTACCCCACTGACGACGCCGAGCACGATGCGGGTCGCCGTGATCACGGGGAGCGGCGATCGACGCAGACCCAGCCGCTTGCGATACTCCCGGGGGATGGATGCCACGGCTCCCGCGAACAGCACGCGGTAGCCCGGCATCATCGACTTCGCGAGCGGCGGGTTGCGGATGAAACGCACGGCCTCAGCCACTCGCTCGTCGCTCTTGAGTGACGGCTCGAATTCGCGAAGCTGCCCTTCGAGTTCTGCACGGGACCGCGGCGGTGTCGTGACCCCGACCAGTTCGCCAGCGGTCGTCCACTCTCGAACGTAGCCGTCAGCGCCTCCGGGGATGCGATCGCCCCAGAGCTCGTGGCAGGCGAGAAACGCGTCAGTGAAGACAACGTGCACCCACGACAAAAGTTCCTGATCCCCGGCGGAGTATGGTCGCTCCTTGCCATCGCAATCGACGTAGGTTCCGACAACGCGGTCGTGAAACCGTCCGACTCGACTCGACTCGTCCCGCGCGAACACGGTGTCGGCGAAGGTCACCGTGATGAGCCACTGGATGGTGCCAGACAGCCTGCCGAGCGGATCCTCGCGGTAGCGAGACCAGTCGTGCACTCCAGCCATCGCGCCAGGATGCAGGGTCTGCATGAGCAGTGCCCGGATGCCAGCAACGAGCGTCGGCATACCGCCGTGAACGGCCCACGTGGCCGAGCCCGGGCCGAAGAATCCGGAGTCGTCGCCCTCGTGCATGCGATGCACCCAGCTGGGTTGACCGGAACTCTCGCCAGAGAAGGTGGTGAGGAGGTGTGATCGCCAGCGATCACTCACCTTTCCCATGAAGTCGAATCTACTCATCGAGTCTGGGAGTTGGCGCGCGCCGTCGTTCGACGCGCGCAGTCACTCGCGGGCGTCTGTCTGCTGCCCGAGGAGCTTGTCGATCTCGCGCCGCTCACGCTTGGTTGGGCGTCCGGCACCCCGATCACGGCGTGGAGCGAGAGCGACCTCGAACGGTGTCGGCGGGGGTGGGC
>CAZCOC010000314.1:0-1564 GCA_964500075.1 uncultured Salinibacterium sp. | reverse complement strand
GCGGGATGCGAGTTCGTCGAGTCGCGCGGGCAGGCGGGCTAGGTTCGATGCATAGATGACAGCCTGTTGGCCGAGTCCGCGGAGGGCGCCTGCCGCGCCACCGCCTCCGGTGAGCACCGTGCGGGCAAACGGCTCGACAGCATCCCACATGTTGAAATCGCGATTAAGGGCGCTCGTCACTCCCGAGATGAGTGAGATCGCGCGCACAAGCAGTAGAAAACTCTCGGGTAACTGGAACGGCAAGGCGCGGATTGTTTCGCCGAACTGCCGGGCGAAAACCTCCAACTCCTTGGGGTCCACGGTCTGCAGTTCGGCGACGCCCATGCCCCCGAACCGATCGAACAGGGCGGTCATGGCACGTTCGAGTTCTTCGGTGTCAGCGGATTTCAGGAGTACGCCGAGCCCCTCCATCGCCCGGATCAGGGCACGCCCGTCGCGCGCGACCGCAGCGAGGATGAAATCGCGCAGTCCGTTGCGGAGCGAATCCGAGATCTCACCCATCATCCCGAAGTCAATGAAGGTCAGGCGCCAGCCAGGGTCCGGGCCTGGTGCGCCCGAGCCTGCGTTGACGGGCGTCACGAAGATGTTCCCGGGGTGCGGGTCGGCGTGGAAGAAACCATCGACGAAAATCTGCTGGAACGTTGCCCTTGCCAGTGCCTGTGCGACTTGCGCCGGGTCGATTCCCGCGGCCATGAGGCCTGCAACGTCGGTGATCTTGATCGCGGTCACGTCCGAGAGTGTCAGTACTCGCAGGGCCGTGCGGTCCCACACAACGACGGGCGCGCTCACATCAGGATCGTTAGCGAAGTTGTCGGTGAAGCGAGTCGCGTTCGCGGCCTCGTTGAGGTAGTCGATCTCCTCAAGGCTCGTCGTGGCGAACTCCTCGACGAGCGCCGGAGCATCTGCGCGCGTCGAGACGAGGCGCACGCGCGAGAGCCAGCGGGCGACCCGACGCAGGGCTGCAAGGTCGACAGCGACGATGTCCTCGATGCCAGGGCGCTGTACCTTCACGACGACGTCGGTGAATCCAAGGTCTGCGGCAAGCCCAGGCGACAGCGTGGCGCGGTGTGCCTGGCCGAGGGATGCCGCGGCGATCGGTACCGGCTCGAACGAGGCGTACGCAAGCTCGAGCGGCATGCCTAGTTCTGCCTCGGTCTGGGCCTTAATGCGGTCAAACGACTCGGCTGCGACCTCGTCCTGTAGACCCTCGAGTTCGCTCGTGATCTCTGGCGGCAGAATGTCGAGGCGCGACGACATGAACTGCCCGACCTTGATCATGAGGCCACCGAGATCGGCTGCGAGAGAGGCGAAGCGGCGAGCGAGGCGCTGCAGGCGAGGGATGCGACCCCGCGCCGCGAACTTGCCTAGGCCGAAGCGTGGCAGCACCAATTCGAACCACCACGCCTGCACCATCGCACGCGCGGCGAATCTCATGATGCGGCGGTAGCGAGCTCTGAATGCTCGGCCAACCGGCGGTTCGGTGAGGCTGCCGCTAGCTGGCGGCATCCTCTTAGTCCTCGGCGAGGATCGCGTACAGCTTGCGGCGCGCCTCGTCGATCACAGC
>CAZCOC010000313.1:0-1566 GCA_964500075.1 uncultured Salinibacterium sp. | reverse complement strand
GATCCGCTCGGTCTTGCGCGCAGACTCGCTGCGGCTCACTGCGGTGATTGCTGAGCGGAGCTCGACGACCTCGTCGGCCAGCAGTCGCGCGCGAGCATCCCGAACGATTGCCGCAATCGAGACGGCCTCTTTCGCGATCTCGGCCTGCGCGCCCAATGGCTTGAGCTGGCGTCGAATCTCACCGGCAAGGTCGGAAAGTCTGGTCAAGTTGGCCTGCATGGCGTCGAGCTTGCGGAGGGTCTTCTCCTTGCGACGTCGATGCTTGAGGATGCCAGCTGCCTCCTCGATGAAGCCGCGCCGGTCGTCGGCACTCGCGTGCAGCACTGCGTCGAGTTGGCCCTGGCCGACGATGACGTGCATCTCGCGACCGAGGCCCGAGTCGCTCAGCAATTCCTGCACATCGAGCAGTCGACACTGCTCACCGTTGATGGCGTACTCGCTCCCACCGTTGCGGAACAGCGTGCGACTGATCGTCACCTCGGTGTACTCGATTGGCAGGGCACCGTCTGAGTTGTCGATCGTGAGGAGCACCTCGGCCCGTCCGAGGGGACCCTTGGTGGCCGTACCGGCGAAGATGACGTCTTCCATCTTGCCGCCGCGCAGGGTTTTGGCGCCCTGCTCCCCCATCACCCAAGCGAGGGCATCCACGACATTGGACTTGCCAGAGCCGTTCGGGCCGACAACGCACGTCACACCCTGCTCGAACGCGAAGGTGGTTGGCTGGGCGAAGGACTTAAAGCCTTTGAGGGTCAGGCTCTTGAGATACACGTCGCCGCCCTTCTGTCGTTCCGGATGCCTCGCTCGCGTGCTCGCTCCACGGTACTAGACAGATTTGCTCGCGCTGTTGGGGCCGCGAGGGCTAGTCTGGTGAGCTTTGCGAAAGGAGCATCCCGATGTCGGCCTTTACCATCGAAGAGCAAACCATCCCGGCAACCCTTGCGGATGTCGGCGGCGCTGAGTTTACCGAAATGACTGAGGTGCGGAACGCTGTCGAGGCCGCCGTGTACGGCAGCGACGATCTCGACCACACCGCGCAAGAGCTCCTTCCATACTGGAACGACCCGTACGAACCGAAGCGAGGGCTCCTCGCGCGGGTCGGCGGTCGAGCGGTTGGGCGGGCAATCTACGAGTACAACACCGAGGGCTCGGCGGATGCCGCGTACTTTGCGATCGAGGTCCTCCCGAAATTCAGACGGCGAGGAATCGGAACGGCTCTGCTGGCCCACCTCGAGTCGTTTGCCGCGGCCGATTCACGGTCGAGCCATCACGTGTATGCGATCAGTCAGGAACTCCCTGGGGACCGGCTGGCGTCACCGACCGGATTCGGTTCGGTCGCGCTCGCCGACGATGGCGTGCGCTTTCTGCTGAAGAACGGATTCCAACTGGAGCAGGTTGAGCGGTCCAGCAAGCTAGCGCTTCCGGTTGCACCGTCAACGATGGCGGCGTTGCTGAAGGCTGCGGTCGCGGCATCCGGACCCGACTATCGGGTACACACCTTCGTCGATCGCACCCCTCCCGAGTGGCTCCAAGACATGGCGATGCTGCAGACACGAATGAGTACTGACG
>CAZCOC010000312.1:0-1586 GCA_964500075.1 uncultured Salinibacterium sp. | reverse complement strand
GACTGTTCACGAATAGGCAGCGCATAGCGCTCGCCGCGCGCGACGGCGGTTGCATCTTTCCCGAATGCGAGCGCCCTCCGGCCTGGTGTGAAGCACATCATTGCGAGCACTGGGCTCGCGACGAAGGGCGCACTGACACAGCTCTCGGGGTGTTGCTCTGCCGCCATCACCACATGCTCGTGCACAACAACCACTGGGAAATCACTTGGGACCGCGAGAAGTATTGGTTCATTCCGCCCATCGACATCGATCCAAGCCAGCGACCTGTTCCAGCCCAACGTCGAGGGCATGGTGCCTCGCGTACGTTATCGTCGGGCCGAACGTAAAGGGAGCGGCACCGCCCAATCGTGGCCGCACCAGCAATCTGCTGCGGCGGCCAGAACGTAGAATTGGGGGGTGCCAGCTGATCTCGTCCACCTCGTTCGTCACGGCGAAGTGCACAACCCAGAACGCGTGCTCTATGGGCGCATTCCGGGCTACCACTTGAGCGAACTCGGGCATCAAATGGCGGATGCCGCGGCGGCGAGTTTCGCCGGGCATCCGGTCACCCGGCTGATCGCCAGCCCACTGCAGCGGGCGCAAGAGTCGGCGGCGCCGTGGGCGGCGCGGTTCGGTCTGGAGATTGTGACAGACGAGCGCGTCATCGAACCGCACAACTGGTTCGAGGGCAAGCGTATGAAGGAAGCGGTTCGCTATCCGGCAGCCTGGGTGCAGTTGCGCAACCCGTTCAAGCCGAGCTGGGGCGAGGCGTTTCGAAGCGTCGAGGCACGCATGCTTGAGGCGGTCGAGTTCGCCTGGAACGAGACTGAAAGCGGCGAAGCTGTGATCGTCAGCCATCAAATGCCAATCGTGATGGTGGCGCGCTCCGTCAAGGGGATGAGCCTCGCCCACGACCCTCGTAAGCGCCGCTGCTCGCTCTCGAGCATCACCACCGTTCGGCGCGATGGCGACCGGTTCATTGAGGTTGACTATCAGGAACCCGCGAGAGAATTGCTGAAGCAAGCCAGTGACTTTGGAGCAGTGTGAGGCGAACAAGCATGGCGGCCGGCGCCGTCGTCCTTCTGCTGGCGCTTGCCGGCTGCGCAAGTGACCCGCTTGCTCAGCAATACGCGGACGGCTCTGGCCAAGGATACGTTTCTGGCGACGGTGCTTACACGGAACTTCCTCCGGCAGAGCGCACCCGCTCGATCGAGTTTCAGGGCCTCGACGAGCTCGGCAAGCCGGTGTCGAGTGCCGCGTTCGCCGGCGATGTCTACGTCGTCAACTTCTGGTACGCAGGCTGTCCGCCGTGTCGCGTCGAGGCCCCAGATCTGAAAGCTCTGAGCGAGGAATACAGTCAAGTTCCGTTCCTTGGCGTCAACATTCGCGATTCTAGCGACCTCGCGCTGACGTTCGCTCGTGAGTTCGAGATCGGGTACCCGTCGATTCTCGACGCGAGTACGGCATCTGTGCAGTTGGCGTTCAGCGGCCTCGTTGCACCGGATGCCGTGCCAACGACCCTCGTGATGGATCGCGAAGGCCGCGTGGCCGGCCGGATAAGCGGGCTCATCCGCGATCCGGACATTCTGGCGGCGATGATCGACACC
>CAZCOC010000311.1:0-1591 GCA_964500075.1 uncultured Salinibacterium sp. | reverse complement strand
GGGTGGTGCTGCTTGCGGTGCTTGACCTTGCGGGGAATCAACATGGTTACGCCTCAACTCCTGTTGCGACCGGTGCATCGGCCTTTGGTGCCGTGGTGCGTGGCGCACGGCTATCACGACGGTCGGCTCCTCGATCGTCACGACGGTCGGCTCCTCGGTCGTCACGACGTTCCGGCCGCGTCGACTTCTGGGTTGCCTGCTCGCGGGCGAGCTCCTTGTTGGTGATGTCGCCCTTGTAGATCCAGACCTTCACGCCAATGCGACCGAACGTCGTCTTGGCCTCGTAAAAGCCGTAGTCGATGTTGGCGCGCAGCGTGTGCAGCGGAACGCGACCCTCGCGGTAGAACTCGGAGCGGCTCATTTCTGCACCGCCGAGTCGACCGGAGACCTGGATGCGAACACCCTTGGCTCCAGCGCGCTGGGCACCCTGCAGTCCCTTGCGCATCGCGCGGCGGAATGCCACACGAGCGGAAAGCTGCTCGGCGATACCCTGAGCAACGAGCTGCGCTTCGGCCTCTGGGTTCTTGACCTCGAGGATGTTGAGCTGGATCTGCTTGCCAGAGAGCTTCTCGAGGTCGGAACGGATGCGTTCTGCCTCGGCGCCGCGGCGGCCAATGACGATACCTGGGCGAGCCGTGTGGATGTCCACGCGAACGCGGTCACGGGTGCGCTCGATCTCGATGCGCGCCACTCCGGCGCGGTCGAGACTCGTCTTGAGCAGGTTGCGAATCTTGATGTCCTCAGCCACGTAGTCGGCGTAACGCTGACCGACCTTGGTGCTGTCAGAGAACCATCGCGACACGTGGTCGGTCGTGATTCCGAGACGGAACCCGTAGGGGTTTACCTTCTGGCCCATTACTTCTTCCCTGCCTTCTCGGCGACCGGCTTCTCGGCGACCGGCTTCTCGGCGACCGGCTTCTCGGCCTTCGGCTTCGCGGTCTTTGTGGCCACGTCGGCGATCTGGTCTGGTGTTGCAAGCACGATCGTGATGTGGCTGGTGCGCTTGAGAATCTGGAACGCACGCCCCTGAGCGCGTGGTTGGAACCGCTTCAAGGTGGTGCCCTCGTCGACGAAGGCGCTGGAGATGAACAAATCTTGCTCGTCGAGGTACGTGTTCGAGGCATCCGCCTTGACACGCGCATTTGCCATCGCGGATGCGACGAGCTTGTAGACAGGCTCGCTCGCGCTCTGCGGTGCGAACTTCAGGATTGCGAGGGCCTCGACGGCCTGCTTGCCACGAATCAGGTTGACGACGCGACGTGCTTTGGTTGGCGTGACGCGAATGTGCTTCACGCGGGCGATTGACTCGACCATTAGCGACGACGACCCTTCTTGTCATCCTTCTCGTGGCCACGGAAAGTGCGCGTCGGCGAGAACTCGCCGAGCTTGTGGCCAACCATGGTTTCGGTGATGAACACCGGAATGTGCTTGCGACCGTCGTGCACCGCGATGGTGTGGCCCAGCATGGCTGGGATGATCATCGAACGCCGCGACCAGGTCTTGATCACGTTCTTGCTGCTGGCTTCATTCGCCTTCACGACCTTCTGCAACAGGTGGTCGTCGACGAAGGGGCCCTTCTTCAGACTGCGTG
>CAZCOC010000310.1:0-1594 GCA_964500075.1 uncultured Salinibacterium sp. | reverse complement strand
CATTGCGTTTCTGCGGCCGGTTGAGGCCGATGAGCAGCACGTGGCCGTCTCGCTCAACCGTGATTCGTTGCTCGGCATCGAGGTGCTCAGTCATGCCTCCAGACTAGGTGCCGGTCGCAGCGCGCGCTCAAACTTGTGGTGTCTTATGCTCGACTCAGCCCAACACGGCTAACTCGCAGTGACTCTCAGGAGGCGGCATGTACAAAAGAATCGCCCAAACGCTCATTGTCTGTGCAGCAGCAGCCACTCTGCTGACTGGATGTTCGGTTTCTGGCACACCGACAGCTGACCCTGCCGATGTTGCAGCGACCGCCGCCGACGCCCTCGAGCAGCAGGTCGGAAGTCGTCCCGAGATGGATTGCGGCACAGAGACCATCGAGATCGTCAACGGCACCGTCGTCAACTGCGTGCTGACCGACCCGGAAACCGGGCTCACGTATGACGCCCCAGTAACAATCAGCGACGTCGACGGGTTAGATTACGTCGTCAACGTCGACGTCTCCGCAGAACCAAACAACTAGGCCTTCGCAGCTGACTGCGTCTGAGCACCAGGCGCAGTCTCAGTTGCGAGCGCGCCGATGATCCGAAGCACCGTCGGCATGTCGTCGGCCGCTTCGGCCGTGCTCGCTGGAGCGAATTCTGTGATTCCAGCGCCGGCGAGCGGGAACCGCGTGAGCAGCGCCTTGATCGACGCGATCAGCACCCCAGCTGGCAACCCGAACGGCTCGGGAAAGCCGACCTGCGCCATGTCAGCCGGGTCAAGTACATCAAGGTCAATATGCAGGTAGACGGATGCCGCACCGCTCGCCTCGACGGCTGCAACCAGTGATTCCGGCGTGAGTTCGTCGACGCTCAGGCAGCGAATGCCAGCCGCGGTCGCGAACTCTTCCTCCGCGGCATCCGACGCTCGAATGCCAGCAAGGATGACGCGATCGGCGCTCAGTGGCGTTGACGGCACCAGCGGTGCGGGGCCGTCGCCCAGGATTGTGCGCAGCACCATGCCGTGAAACGCGTTGCTCGGGCTCGACTCTGGTGTGTTGAGATCTGGGTGGGCATCGAACCACACCAAGGCGACATCGCGATCACTGACATGACCGATTGCGCCAACCTCAACGCCGCAATCCCCACCGATCGTCACCACTGGCCCCCGCACTGTACTCAGCGCTTCGCTCAGTCGTTCGCACACGAGCGTGATCGCGCTCAGGCGATGCACGCTGGTGCCTTGCGAATCTCCGGCCTCGAGAGGAACCTCGACTGACTGGGTGAGTGCGGCCGGCAAGTCACCGCGGATCGCAGCAGCCCCCTCGACCAATCTCATGGCGCGAGAAGAACCAGAGCCCTGCCATTGCGGAACAACAACGAAACGGTTGGTCATGTGCTCAGGCTACGACGCTCCGGCAGTCAACTCTTGCGTGCTACTCGCCAGTAGTCACGGCTTTCGGAGCGCCGCCGGACTTCAATGACGCCAGGCGCGCATCGATCTCGACTTGCTTGTCGAGGTTGTCGAGGCTTTCGAACTGCGAATCGAGAGTGGATGCAGCGAGTTCTTGCTGCCCGAGGACCTTGGCCTCTTCACGCCGGATCTTGTCCTCGA
>CAZCOC010000309.1:0-1605 GCA_964500075.1 uncultured Salinibacterium sp. | reverse complement strand
AAACCATTCTCGCCGCGTGAACTTGTCGCACGCATCAAGGGGATGCTTCGTCGACAGGCCGGACCCGCGGCATCCGTCCCGGTCACCGTTGCCTGCGTCACGCTCGATGCCGGCCAGCGACGCGTGAACTTCGGCGGTGCTGAGGTAAACCTCACCACGACCGAGTTCGACCTGCTCGCGAAGCTTCTGTCATCGCCTGGCCAAGTCTTCTCACGCGAACAGTTGCTGTCGAGCGTCTGGGGCCAGGCCGACTACGGTCTCGGTCGCACCGTCGACGTTCACATCGCTCAGCTTCGAGCCAAACTCGGGGAGCCTAACCCCATCCGCACTGTGCGCGGCATCGGGTACTCCTTCTCGTGAGATCGCTACGGGCGCGAGTGACCCTCGTGACGGTCGCAGTTGCGGTGATCGCAGTCATTATCACCGGGCTGCTCTCGTTGCAGTTCGTGCGCCCGTCGACGAGAGACCAGGCGCGCACACAACTCTCGGCCCAAGCGGACATCCTTGCGACACTGCCCCGGCTCGCCAGTGCGGCAGAGCTTGCCGACAAAGCGAGCCTCGCGCTCGGAGGAACGCAGGTCGCCCTCGTGAAGGATGGCACGGTCAGTGGGGCCGCTGCGCAGTACGTGGATGCGCTCGTCTTGACCCGTCTGGCGGCGGGCGCGGCCGTCTCGACGACCAGGCAGGGTACCGGCGGCCTCGCGATGGTCGAGGCGCGTCCGACGCAGGATGGCACAGCAGTTGTGCTCGCCCTGCCTCTTTTGACGGTGGATCGTGCCGTGGTGCCGGTAACCGGGCGCATCCTCGTGGCGCTTGCCCTTGGATTGCTCGTCGCCGTTGTCGGCGGTACTCTGCTGACTCGCCTTCTGTCGCGCCCGCTCACCGACACTGCCGCCGCGGCGCGCAGGCTAGCCTCGGGCGAGCGCGGCGTTCCGATGCCTCGCACGCCGACCACGGAGATCGCGGATCTCGCGACCGCGCTGTTCGCGCTCGACGCCGCGCTGACCGCATCTGAGGGACGTCAGCGCGAGTTTCTGCTGTCGATCTCGCACGAATTGCGCACCCCGCTCACGGCGGTACGCGGCTACGGAGAAGCGATGGCCGACGGGCTCATCGAACCGAGTGAGATGGGTCGGATCGGCGAAACACTCATCGCTGAGACCGAGCGGCTCGACGGCTTCGTGGCCGACCTGCTCGAGCTCGCACGGCTCGAAGCTGATGACTTCAGCGTCACTCGGGCTCCCGTCGAGCTCGGGGCGGTTCTCGGCGAGGCAGCCACGGCGTGGGCCGGCCGCGCCTCGACGATCGGCGTGACGGTGTCGGCGAGCGGCACGGCATCCGTGGTGACCGACGCCCGCCGCATCAGGCAGCTGATCGACGGGCTCATCGAGAACGCGCTTCGCGTCTCCCCGGCTGGCTCGACTGTTGAGCTATCCGCAGAAGTCTTGGGGCATGGCGCTGGCGCAGTCGTTCGCGTGCACGACGGCGGCCCTGGCCTGTCAGACGAGGATCTTGCGGTCGCCTTCGAACGCGGGCTGCTGCGGGCGCGGTACCGCGACATCCGCCCGGTTGGCACCGGGCTTGGCCTGTCGATCGCAGCCCGGC
>CAZCOC010000308.1:0-1610 GCA_964500075.1 uncultured Salinibacterium sp. | reverse complement strand
CGTCGTCGTGCACGGCATCCGATGAGGCGGTGACGAGCAACGTGTCGACTTGTCCTCGGGTGAGCGCTGCAATAGTGGCCTGCGCCCCCACGACGGCCAACTGGTGCGAGCGATACTGCCCCAATAGATGGCCCACCTGCTGCGCATCGGTCTCGCCGTCGTGTTCCCTGAGCGCCTCTGTCGTGGCCTTCAGGATCTCGTGTTCGGGGGTCGTGATGTCAAGGCGGAGGATATCGATAATCCGGTCGCTGAGATGCTTGGGCAGCTGGTCGCGCAACACGGGAATGATCACTTCATCTCCCGCCAGCACGATCTGCTCGACGCCGTCGTCGCGCACCACCCGTTCCAACGCGTCGACGAGTTCCTTCGCGTGATGCAGATGATAGTTTTCGATATGGCGCTGGTACCGCGCCTGCGACCAGCCACCGACCGCACTGCGACTGACCTTGGTGCCGGTCACCTCATCGCTTCGCATCGTCGTCCCACTGCCGAACACGAACAGGCGCGCCGCGTTCGTGTCAGCAATCAGCGCGGCGTAGGGAGGATGCTGGTCGGTCAGCCTGGCGAGCGGGTACAGGTGCGGCCGATCGGCGACATACAGGCGATGTTCTTCAATTAACGTGTCGAGCTGCACGGGCTCGAAGAAGCCATCGGCGCCGGCGCACGCAAATAGCGCCACGCCATTTGAGGAGGGCCGCAACGTATCACTCAGATACGTGATGATGCGCTCGGCATCGCGCTCGAAGCTGCTCTGCGCCGGTGAACGCAGCGGAAACGTCTTGCCCGCCGCTTTCAGCTCTTTCCTGAGAAAGGACTCGAAGTAGTCGCGCCCGTGCTGGTCTGGGGACGTATTGAGGTAAAGGCTGATCACGGGCAACGTCGTGGGCTCGAAGGCTGCCAGGCGATTGAGGAGGGGATCAAGATGGGTCATCTGGCTTCTCCATGAAGCCTTCACCATAACCGGAACATGTGGCCCAGGGCTGTACGTTTCTGAACATCGGGGGCGACGGCTGCCGCTGTACGGTAAGGAGCCGGGCGTCGAGGCGCTCGCAGAGTGACCGACTCATGACCAGATTCGACACGCTCTTCTTCGATGTCGGCGGCGTGTGCCTCACCAATGGGTGGGACACTGATGCCCGACTGGCCGCCGCGTCGCACTTCGCCCTCGACGTCGGGGAGACGGAAGACCGGCATCAGGCGCTGGCCGACGGCTTCGAACGCGGCGAGCTGTCGCTGGACGCCTATCTCGATCACGTCGTCTTTCACCGCGACCGCAGCTTCTCGCGAGAATCCTTCATCGCATGCATGCGATCCCGATCACAACCGCACAGCGCATCGCTAAGTGCGATTGGCCGTCTCGCCTCCGGGGGCCTCTACCGGCTGGCCACCATTAATAACGAGTCACGCGAGCTGAACCGTTACCGCCTTGACACGTTCGGTCTCGGCAAGATGTTCTCGGCGTTCTTCAGCTCGTGCTATCTGGGGGTTCGTAAACCCGACGCACGAATCTACGAGATCGCCCTCGATGTCATGCGGGCGGATCGCGCCGCCAGCTTGTTCGTGGACGATCGAGAGGAGAACGTGGCGGGGGCGCGGGCCGTCGGCCTGCA
>CAZCOC010000307.1:0-1616 GCA_964500075.1 uncultured Salinibacterium sp. | reverse complement strand
CCCCGTGGGATCGCGCCCGCGCTGCCGGATCCGGTTCGCCGCGAGTGCAGGGACCGGGCACAGGGCGATTGAAGCGAACCGTATACCCGTGGGCTGGGAGCGGACCGTGCGCCAGCGAGTGGCCTACGACACTAGGTCGCGCCGCCGCAGCGCGAGCGCCGCACCCACCGCGCCCGCAAGAGCGATGGCGACGAGGATGACCGCGGCCGCGACATCCAGCTGCTCGACCGGCAGCGCCGACGACCAATAGAAGGGACTCACGCTCTGCAGCCACTCGGGCAGCTGCAGCAGCTCGCCGAACTGCCCGAGCACGAGAGCGAGCACGAGCAGTCCCCATCCCAGTGCGATCGTTGCGCGCGGGAGCGCCCCGAAGAGCACGGCGGTCAGCGCGACGATCACGATCGCGGCGGGGGCATGGGCAAGGGCGGCGCCAGTGAGGCGGCCGAGGTCGGCGGCATCCCCGGTCGTCGTCGCGATTGCGGTCCCGGTGGCGAACCCGGTCGCGATGCAGACAACCAACACCGATATCGCGGCAACCGACCCCGTGGAGAAGAGCCAGCGCAGCCTCCCCGTTGGCGTCGCGAGGAGCAGCTCAGCGCGACCTTCGGTCTCCTCGGTGCGCAGTCGAAGAACCGCCTGAACACCGGCCGCAGCCGCAAGGATGCCTGCGATCCCGAGGATCGCCGCCGTGAAGATGTCGACCGTATCGGCCGCGGTTCCCGGCACGAGGCGCGCGATCAGCTGCGAAAGCGAGGCATTGTCGGCGAGAGCTTGCGCGACGACGGGAGCGAGCCCGCCAGCAATGGCGCCGAGCACCGCGCCGCCGATCGCCCACGCGATCAGTGCGGTGCGCTGGAGGCGCCACGCGAGACCCAGCACGCTGCGACCACCAAGGCGGGCCCGGGAGCGCCCCGCGCGTTCGGGGAACAGGCTCGCGTCGAGGTCTCGTCGGGTACGGATGACGAGGGCGGCGCCGCCGAGCGCGACGGCCACCGTGAGGGAGAGCACCAGCGGCAGGAGAGTTGGCTCGGTGAAGGCACGCGTCGCCTGGCCCCACCCGATCGGCGAAAACCACGAGAGCGCGGCCGGAGTCACGCGGGTGAGGTCCGAGCTCGGCGTGCCGAGGGCATCCCCGATCCCGCGAACGAGGTAGGCGACCCCGACCGCGGCGCCCGCCGCTCCGTTAGCCCCCCGGCCACTGGGAAGCGCCTGGGCGAGGATGGCGGCGACGCCGGCAAAGACGAGCCCAGCACTCCCGACGGATGCCCCCGCTACGAGCGACCCCTCCACGGGGAGGCCGCCGAGAATGTAGCCGCCAGACACGGCAGCCGCCAGTACGACGTTCGCGAGCAGTGCGAGGGTCAGGGTGGCCATCAGCGGAACCGCGCGGCCGATCGGGGTGGCTCCCACGAGTTCCGAGCGCCCGAGTTCTTCGTCGGCGCGGGTGTGCCGCACGACGAGGAAGGTGCTCATGAGCCCCGCGAGAACCGCCGTGAAGGCGAATCCCTGAAAGAACACCACCGCTCCGACGCTGAGGCCGTCGGGGAGGCCTCTCAGAAAGAGGACTGCCGGGTTCGCCGAGGCGAGCACGATGATGGCTGCCCGCTGTGCCTCCT
>CAZCOC010000306.1:0-1616 GCA_964500075.1 uncultured Salinibacterium sp. | reverse complement strand
ACGAAGACGGATCCGCGGTCGGCTTGTTCACGCTCGACCTCTACACGCGCGACTCAAAGCGCGGCGGCGCGTGGATGAACTCGCTTATCTCGCAATCGGAACTGCTGGAGCATCCGGTCATTGTCACCAACAATCTGAACGTGCCGAAGCCCGCCGCTGGCGAACCGACGCTCTTGACCTACGACGAAGTGAACACCTTCTTTCACGAGTTCGGCCACGCGCTGCACGGACTGTTTGCACGCGTGAAGTACCCCAAGTTTGCTGGCACAAACACCTATCGCGATTTCGTGGAGTTCCCGAGTCAGGTCAACGAAATGTGGATGCTGTGGCCAGAAGTTCTGGCCAGCTACGGGATCCACCACCGCACCGGCGAGCCGATGCCGCAGGAGTTCGTCGACAAGATTCAGGCGTCGAGCGCGTTCAATCAAGGGTTCAAGACCAGCGAGTATCTTGCCGCAGCGCTACTCGATCAGGCTTGGCACCTGCTGTCAGCTGGCACGGTGGGTGATGACGTCGCCGCTTTCGAAGTGGCTGCGCTGGATGCCGCGGGCCTCAACAACCCCGCTGTGCCGACGCGCTACTCCAGCACCTATTTCGCGCACACCTTCTCCGGCGGCTACGACGCTGGCTACTACTCGTACATCTGGAGCGAAGTGCTCGACGCCGACACCGTCGAGTGGTTTAAGGAGAACGGCGGGCTCACCCGTGCCAACGGGGACCGGTTCCGGCAGAAGCTTCTCGGAGTCGGTGGTTCAAAAGACCCGCTCGAGGCATTCCGCGACTTCCGCGGCCGCGACGCAGACATCCAACCGCTTTTGGATCGACGCGGTCTCAACTAGCGGGGAGTGCCGCCGTCATCCGTCGGTGGCAAGACCGGCTTCCGACGCCAGCCGAGCCAGACAAACACGATCCCACCGGCTAGTAGTCCCCAGAAGGCAGACCCGATGCCGGCGACGACGATCCCGGATGCCACGATCAGAAAGGTGACGATCGCTGCGACTCGGTGAGCAGGCTCTTCGAGCGCGTTCACGACACTCGTAATCAGCGCACCGAGCACAGCGAGGCCAGCAACGGCGGTGATGAGGATCGCGGGCGCCGCGCTCACGAGCGCAACAGCAACGCCAGCGGCGAGTCCAAGCGGGATGTACAGCAACCCATTGGTCAGGGTCGCGATCCACCGGCGGTCAGGGTCAGGATGCGATTCTGGCCCCGCCATAATGGCCGCAGTGATTGCTCCCATATTGATTGCGTGCCCACCGAACAGCCCCGCGCCAAGGGACCCGAGGCCGGTACCAACGAGGGCGAACCGCGCCGGCGGCTCGTAGCCGTTGTTTGAGAGCACGACGAACCCGGGCACGTTCTGGCCAGCCATGGTGACGATGAACAACGGCAAGCCGAGGCTCAGCACGGTAAACAGATCAAAGCTCGGCGTGACGAACGCGAGTTGGGGCGCAATACTCGCCTGGCCAAGCCAGTCGGTACCTGCCGAGATGAGCACCGCGATCACCGCGACGAGCATCGCCGCCGGAACGGCCCAACGTGGCGCAAGTCGATACAGCACGAGCCAGACAATTACGATCGGCGCCGCCAAGAGCGGAAGGGTCGCGACGGCTTCA
>CAZCOC010000305.1:0-1624 GCA_964500075.1 uncultured Salinibacterium sp. | reverse complement strand
GAGGCGTTTGCAACTCTGGCAAGCGAGGTGTCGGTGCTTGACATCCTCGTAAACAACGCCGGCATCGGCGCGGTCGGCAGCGTGGAAGACGCCACCGACGAGGAGTGGGCAAACGTGCTCAACGTCAATGTCGTCGGGATCGCACGGGTAACCAGAGCCGCGCTTCCCCTCTTGCGCGCCAGCACTGCTGCTGCAATTGTCAACACCTGTTCGATCGCAGCGACCGTCGGGCTCCCGCAGCGCGCCATCTACTCGGCAAGCAAGGGCGCAGTGCAGTCATTGACTCTGGCGATGGCGGCCGACCTCATCCACGAGGGCATCCGCGTTAACTGTGTCAATCCAGGCACTGCCGACACGCCGTGGGTGGCGCGCTTGCTCGATCTCGCACAGGATCCGGCGGCTGAACGGAGCGCGCTCGAGCAGCGCCAGCCAAGTGGTCGCCTTGTCACTTCCGTCGAAGTGGCCAACGCGATCCGGTTCCTCGCCAGCCCACACCAGCAGTCGATCACCGGGACAGTCCTTGCCGTTGACGGTGGTATGGACGGGTTGCGGGTGCCGCCGCGATAGCGGCAGAACGCATAGGCGAAGCTTAATCGCATATACGATTGGCCTCGGTCGAACCCCGTTTCGTGGCTGGACATGTCTAGGAAGGCGAACGACAATGACACGAGATTCAGCCCGCCGAACCGCAGCAAGCCCACGACGCCTCGTGCTGGCGGACGGAACCTACGACGCCATCAAGGCAATGATTCTCGATCACGAGATCTCTCCCGGCGAGCACGTCGGGATCGATGAATTATCTCGGGATCTCTCCGTCTCTCAGACTCCCGTTCGCGAAGCTCTGGCGCGCCTCGAGTCTGACGGGCTCGTGAGCAAGATCCCGCTGCGCGGCTACCAAGCGACCGACCTGCTGTCGGTGCAGCAGTTCGACGAGCTATTTCAGTTCCGAGCGCTCATTGAGCCGTGGGCGGCGTCGGAGGCGGCTCGTCGCAGCACGCGCCGCGACATCGAAGCGCTCGAGGCCGAGTTGAACCGGGCGGATCGCATCTCGCAATCCGGAGCCTCTTCGACCTACGCGGATTTCGTCGAGCACGACACGCGATTGCACGCGCTGGTCGCGCACGCCTCCGGCAACTCTTTCGTCGAGGAAGCCTTCATCCGCACTCGCTGTCACATGCATCTGTTCCGGGTCTACAAAGCATCTGCTGACAGCGAAGGTGATGAGGATCTCCAAGGTGAATTCGTACGAGACATGTTCGCCGAGTACTACCAGAGCGGTCACAGACCGCTTGCGCTGTCAGAGCATGAGGCGATAGTTGGCGCGATCACCGGCGGCGACGGAGAAAGGGCTGGCGCGCTGATGCTGCAGCACATCGAGTCGTCTCGTCAGCGCTTCATAGCGGCCGTGGAGGCGCTCAACGCGAAGGCCTGAACCGCCAAACCCGAACCCACAAACCCGAACGCTCGGCTGAATGTCGAGATCACGATCGAACGCCGACCCCTAGTCCAACTGACGTGGTCGAATGATCGGGACCCAGTCGCTCGCCCTTGACCACGGCGTCTCGTAGCTCGGCGAGTTGACGTAGCGCTCCATCGTGACTCGGATGCTCGCGCCGGAGCCCGG
>CAZCOC010000304.1:0-1628 GCA_964500075.1 uncultured Salinibacterium sp. | reverse complement strand
CGACGACTTCATCATGAGGCACCTCTCTTTGGGCTGCACTGCGCTCGCGGATGTGACTGCCAGCATACTGTCGCCTCCAAGCATGCCCATCGGGCGCGCCTGTTCTGCCTATGCCGGTGGGTGCCTACGATCGTTGCCCTCCCCGCTTGACTTCACGGAAGCAAGGCTTGTGGGGCGGAGCGCTTGGCGCCGCCGAACGGCAACGCGGGACTGTCGGCGAGCACGCAGTTGATGTAGACCATGCCGGCCTCGACATCTGCAAGCACGGTGGCCGCGAAGAAGTTGCCGTCGCGGGTTCCGCCCGTGACCAGCGTTGCCCCGCCAGCAATGGCCCGCGTGACCTAGTAGTACGGGAAGTTCCACGGCATGATGCCCAACAGAACACCCATGGCGCTCTTGCGAATGACCGTGGAGCCCGCACTTCCCTCGGCCAGGTCGATCGGCTTGTGAAGGCTTAGGTCCCCCGAGGTGGATCCCAGATCGCCCAGAGCGCCTCGGCGATGGGGAAGCGATTTGACAGGTGTCCGTTGCACATCACCGCGATCACGGTCCCGCGGTCGGCCGAGACGGTGAAATCCGAGACGTAGCCGCCCATCCGGCCGGTGTGAGAGAGGTCGCCGTCCGCCTCGATATTGATGCCGGCGGCGTACTGCTCGCCATCGCCGTTATCGACCGCGCCTATCGCATAATCCTCCTTGATGAAGTCCCCAGCTCGATACTGGTCGCCCCAGCGAGCCAACTCGGATGGCGTTGTGATGATTCCGGTGTGGCCATAGGACGTCCACCCCGCTGTTTGAAGTTGGAGTTTGTCGTCATACGAGAGCGCGATGTCGGAGCCGGTGAGGGTGGGCGCGAGAACCATGTCCAGGTCGAGCGGAGCAAAGATGCGCTTGGCAAGAAAGTCAGGGAGTGATTGGCCGCTCACCCGCCCGACCACCTCAGCCAGCAGCACGTAGTTCGAGTTGGAATAGAGGAACCCGGCGCCGGGCTCGAGCTGATCCTCGCGTCGGATCGCATCCACCGTTGTCTCCTGATCGGCAGGCTGACTGAAGCCGATGCCCACCTCGTCGAGCTCGACCCAATAGTCGGGGATGCGACTGGTTTGGTGGATCAACTGGTCAAGTGTTACCGTCTCGCCCCATTCGGGCAGATCGTCGACATATGCGCCGATGGGATCGGCGAGCGAGAGCAATCTCTCCCGTTGCAACATGAGCACAGCGGTGGCGGTGAACTGCTTCGAGATTGATGCGATGTCAAAACGCGTTGCCGTCGAGACCGGCGTGCCTGTGGCGAGGTCTGCGAGACCAGCGGCGCCCGCCCACACGACGGCACCTTGCTTAGCGACCGCGGCGGAGCATCCGGGCTGCTGGTCTGGAACGAGCTGGGCGAGGGTCTTATCGCTGAGTCGGCGTTGCTCGACAATCTTCTCCTTGGCGAGCGCTGCCTCACCCGGAGTGCGATCGACCATGCGAGTTCCGGGAGCAGCGGCGCACCCTACGAGGAGCGCGAGTAGACCGGCGCCGAGCGCCAAAGGAGCCCACCGCGACATCTTCACAACGTCAAGCTAGCGCAGGCGAACTGAGACACGGCCCAAATTGTGATGCTGATAGCGTGACTCGCATGAGCCT
>CAZCOC010000303.1:0-1630 GCA_964500075.1 uncultured Salinibacterium sp. | reverse complement strand
TCTGAGCGCTCAAGATGTCGTTCTCGAGTTGTTCGGCAATCTGCACGAAGATGGGTTTTGACTCATCCACGCGGTCTCCATCTCTCGCCGTACGCGATGTTCATTGGTTACTTAGTTGAGTAACTAACCATACTCCTAACGGCGTGTCAAGGTGCCAGCGAACCTTAATCGCTACGAGGCAGGGGAGTTGCTTGGGATCATGGTTCGAAGTCGACGCCCTCCTGCAGGACTGGGTCGAAGTGCAGCGTGAGCGGCGATCCTTCGCCGCGGATTTTATTGACGGAGTCGTTCACCGCATCGACGTCATACCCGCTTGCAGTGATGCTGGCCAGTCGGTCCGGATCGAGCAGGTTCTCGCATGTCGAGGCTGGCGGCGATCGTGATGCTCGCCACTACGAGGGCAATACCGTGCACACTGCGTACTGAAGCGCCTGTCAGCGCGTGTAGCCGCCCTTTTTCAGGCCGGCCTCGACCTCGAAGCGGTTCGTGAGCGGGTTCGAGCCTGCGGCAACGTAGAGCGGGATGAGGGCGAGACCGTACTTTTTCCACTGGGCACGGTGTACCGCCTCGTGCGCCAGCACGGCTTCGCTCGTCTTGTTGCCAGTGAGAAAGACGGCACCGATCATCGTGCCGCCTCGACCGAACGCCCAACCCGGCACGCCCTTGGCAACGATGACCCCGCCGCGGCTCCGCAGCCGGAATCGACTGAGTATGCCGCCCCAGATCAAGCCGCACCCGGTAGCGAACCAGTACCCAGGCCTGGCAATAGCTGGCCACAGCATCACGCGGCGCAGCCCAGGCACAGCGACGGCACCGCGAGTCAGCGCGCCTGCTACGCGTTCGAGGCGGGACCTCCGCTCAGGCGCCCTCGCCACCGGCACTTTCCTCAGCGCCGGACCCCTTGACGCCAACGGGTCGCCCGTACGTTTCGAGAAGTCGCAACCACACTTCGTTCATTGTCGGATACGCGGGCACAGCGTGCCACAGTCGCGCAAGCGGAACTTCGCCGACGATGGCGATCGTTGCCGCGTGGATCAGTTCGCCCACGTCCTGCCCAACGAAGGTCACGCCGAGAACGACCCCGCGAGCTTCATCGACCACCATTCTGGCTGCGCCGTCGTAGTCATCGGCGTGCAGACTCGCGCCAGCGACGTTCCCGAGCTCGTAGTCAACAACTTTGATGTCGTAACCCGCCTTGCGTGCCTGGTCCGCGGTCAGTCCGATCGCCGCGACCTCTGGATCGCTGAAAATAACGCCCGGAACTGCAGCGTGATCGGCGGTGGCGACATGGCTGCCCCAGGGTGCATCATCCACCGCTTGTCCGTGAGCCCGAGCGGCTATGACGTCTCCGGCGGCTCGCGCCTGATACTTGCCCTGGTGGGTGAGCAGCGCGCGGTTGTTGACGTCACCGGTGGCATACAGCCAATCGAATCCGGGCACGCGCAGGGTGTCATCCACTGTTATCCACTCGCCGGGGGTCAGGCCAATCGTGTCGAGACCGATGTCCGTTGTGCGCGGTGTGCGCCCGGTTGCCACGAGCACCTCGTCGACGATGAGCTCCTCATCACTGAGCTTGAGGTGCACCCCGGCGTCGCTGCGACGAACGTTCGCGGGGGAGGCCTCGACGATT
>CAZCOC010000302.1:0-1632 GCA_964500075.1 uncultured Salinibacterium sp. | reverse complement strand
CGATCGTGCCGCCAGTGCTCGAACGCATCACGAGGGACTTGAGCAAGAGGTTTCAGGGCATGTTCTCGCGCTCGACCGTGCAGCGCTACGTTCGCGAAAGTTACGACCTATTGGCAGAGCGAGCGAGCATCACCCGATATCTTCCCTCCCTCACCGCTCGGTTCGCCAGTGACCGGCTCGACTCGGTCGCGCGGGTCAACGGGACAAGCGCAACGCCAACGGTGCTCTTCGTCTGCGTGCAGAACTCCGGACGATCGCAACTCGCCGCTGGCATCCTGCGCTCGCTCGCCGGGGATCGCGTTCGCGTGTTGACTGCTGGCTCGCAGCCAGCATCCGCCATAAACCCGCGCGTGCTCGCTGCGCTCGACGAAATCGGAGTGCCGCTGAACGGCGAGTTTCCGAAACCATTGACCAACGAGGTCGTGCGCGGGGCCGACGTGATCGTCACGATGGGATGCGGCGACGCGTGCCCGGTCTATCCCGGGCGCCGCTACCTCGACTGGGAGCTCGACGATCCGGCGGTACTGTCGATGGTGGGAGTGCGAGCGGTCCGCGACGATGTCGATGAGCGAGTACGGCACTTGCTCACCGAATTGGAGCTCTGACGTGACCAGCAGCGTAACCCGCACAAGCACCAGCCGCACCATCGCCCGCATCGTTCTCGGTACGGTGCTGGCCTTCTCCGGCCTCAGCCACCTGTTCTGGTCGCGATTGGCGTTCCAGGCACAAGTGCCAGACTGGCTGCCATTCGATAAGGACTTCGTCGTCGTGGCATCCGGCATCGTCGAAATCGTGCTCGGGCTCGCACTCATTGCCCTGCCGCGATATCGAGTGGCGGTCGGGTGGGTGGTTGCTGCATTCTTCGTGGCGATCTTTCCCGGCAACATCTCGCAGTTCGTGACCGGTACGGACTCGTTCGGACTCAACGATGACCTGAGCCGAGGCATTCGGTTGCTGTTTCAGCCTGTGCTCGTGCTGCTAGCCCTCTGGTCGACGGGCGCGTGGCGAGACCGGCGTACGCTCGTTGGGTTGCTCCGTCCGGATTCAAACGGGCCGAGCGGCCAGTCCTAGTCCTCGCCATCGATGAGGCTCAGCGCCCGCCGTCGGGCAGCATCCGCACGACGAGCGCGCCCATGAGTTCCTTCTCTTTCGGGTCGCTCATGGCGATCAGGAGGCTGGTCGGAGTGGATGATCCTTCACCACGAGGTACAGCAGGTTCGCGGCCTTCTGTTGCACCGTCGGATAGAGCTGCTCCCCGCCAAATCCTTGGTAGATCGACGCGACCACGCCGTCAAGTGCACCGCCGCGCTCCCTGCCAAACAGTGCGTCATCGGAAAACTTCGCACCCACCTGAGCGATCACCGAGCGAGCTTCGCCGATCGTGAGTTCCCAACCCGGCGCGGTGCCAGGCGGTGCCTCGAGCTGGCCCGCGTCGTAGTCGCGCAGCAGGGTTAGGCCCGGGAGGTATCCGGCGAGGACATAGCGCTTCAGCGCATCGTTTGCCCATCGCCGAAAATGGATGCCCTCCGCAGACTTGACTCGGTACCCGACCGAGATGACGACGTCCAGATCGTAGTGTTCGACTTGGTAGATCTTGCCGTCGGCGGCTTGCTTCTCGGTCATGCAACACCT
>CAZCOC010000301.1:0-1635 GCA_964500075.1 uncultured Salinibacterium sp. | reverse complement strand
GATCCAGAGTCCTTCGGTACCGCCGTTGCCGCCAACGATCGCTCGTGCGTCCGGTAGCTCACCAAGCGGCGAGCTTGGGCCGCCGAGCGCAAACTGCGTCACGGTCAGCTCTGAACTCGACCGCGACAGGAGGGCGACCGAGCGATCGTCGACCCACGCGGCATCCACCGCTTCATCGATCCCCACCGGCAGTTCAACCAACTCGCCGAGCGCAACCGGAATGTTGTCCTGGCGGATGATTCCAGCGACCACTAACCGCGGACCCAAGTCAGTCGACAGCGCAAGGAGGATTCGAGTGCCGTCCCGTGAGATGTCCATCGAAACTACTGTCGCGCCCCCGGGCAGCGTTGAGGCGATCGAGTGTGGCTCGCCTTCGAGTTCGAACGCGGTCAAGCCCCCGGCGTCGCCAGCCTGCATCGACCAGACGAAGTTCAGGCCGTCGATCGACGGCGCAATGAGCCCAGGCCGTTCGTCGACGACGATCGGCGATAGCTGACCGATTTGCGCGACGGCGACGGCGCCGGTCTCGGCGAGGAACGCGGCAACCTGCCTGCTTTCGGCGAGCGTTGCTGCGGTCGCACCTGCATCAACGATCACGGGACTCAAGCCGTCGAGTGTGGCGATCGTTCCACCGGTGGCAAAACCAAATCCTGTTTCCGACCCGACGAGCGGGGAGCTTTCGGCTTGGCGATCCTGAATCGCCGGACTCGTGGTTTCGGGAACAGCAATTGCCAAGCCGTTCACGGTCATGACCACTTGCGACACTCCGGATGAGACGGTGTTCAAGGTCGCGAGCAGTTGCTGTCGCATCCGCTCGCGCTGCACCGGCGTTGCCGATAGAGCCTCATCGGTGAGGTCGACGGTGGCGGTACCCGCGCTCAGCTCGACGCCCGCAAGACCGAGGGCCGTGGCGGTCGGGAAGTCACTGCGAACCACGCCGCCCTGCAGCCAACTCGTTGGCCCCGTCAGGAGGGCCCGCACGATGCGTGCGGGAATTGTCTGACGCGACGGGAACCAGCGCACATCTGGCACCAGGAACCGGTAGGTGGGATCGAAGAAGTAGAGCGCTTGCTCTCGGAACGCGAGCGCGAACGACGTTTGTGAGAGAACGATGCCGTCAGGGGCCTCGCTGATGCGCCATTCCCCACCCTCCTCTTCGAAACTGAATGACACGGTCTGGTTGGCCAGATCACGCTGTTCGACGTAGCGCCCATCAGCGTTGACGAAGGCACGACTTGCGAACGCGTACGTGAGTACGTCTTGCGAGGTGCCAGTTGAGAGGCTTGCTGGGCTTGCGCGAATTGCTGTCGAGGCATCCGGGTTCCAGCTCGCTGCAAGGCCCCCCGTCAGGAACTGCTTGGCGACCGCGTAGTCGTTCTGCGATCCTCGGACGGCCTGCATAAAGTCGATGAGCAGTTCCTCTGGCGTCGATCCTGCTCGTGGGCCAGAGGGAACGATAACCACATCCGGATCGATCTGCTCGTCAATGACCGGGCCGGGAACGACCCCGCCGGAGGTTGGGATTCCCGAGCAGGCCGACAGTGACACCGCAACAACAATCACGCTGGCGGCGATGATCCAACGCGGGGTGAACCGCAAGGCGCTCACGATTTCGCCTCGGGGTCGGGCTCGGGC
>CAZCOC010000300.1:0-1643 GCA_964500075.1 uncultured Salinibacterium sp. | reverse complement strand
CAGTTCCTGCTGGCATCGGCGTGGCTCTCGGACGGCGAACTCTCGAACGCACTCTCCAGCCCACAAGCCAGCATCGCGCTCACGGTTGATACGAAAAGCGTCATGAGCGTGAAGATCCCCTTCTTTAAAGTGCAAAAGGAGGGGCGCATCAAGACATACGGTTATGCCGGCACGAACGCGCTCCTCGACGAAGCGGTGAAAGCCCTTGAAGACGTCTTCGAGATGCTCATTGCGCTCGCGCAGGTCGAGAAACAGGCCGAGAGCATGGCAATCGAACTAGAAACGACCCGCCGTCGCGTGAACGCACTGGAGCACAAGATGATCCCGGATCTCAAGGACACGGTGAAGTACATCAAGATGAAGCTCGACGAATCGGAGCGTGCGGCGATCGTTGGCACCATGCGCGTGAAAGCACAGATCGAAGCAGCGGGACGGTAAACGAGGAATGTAGAATATAGAATGTGGAATGTTGTAGGATATGCGTATGGACCTTGAACGCGCACGAGTCGTCATTACCGGCGGCAGCAACGGCATCGGCTTGGCGCTGGCGGCACTCCTCGCATCGAAAGGCGCGATCGTGCGGAGTGTGGACGTGGAGCCTCCGGCGAAGAAGCTGGACGGTGTGGAACACCTGTACTGCGATGTGCGCTCGATGAACGACGTGCGTATGGCTCTGGCGCAGGCAGGCGGCGCGATCGACCTGCTTTTCCTCAACGCGGGCGTCATCCGCCGCGGGCCGGTACTCGCGCACCCCGACGACGAATTCGACCTCCTCTTCGGCGTGAACGCAAAAGGCACGTGGCTCATGCTGAAGCAAGGAGTTCCCTTACTCTCGAAGCATGGCGTCGTCGTGCACGTCTCCAGTTATCGCGCCGCCCAAGCGGTCGACGATCCGGGGCTGTACGCCGCGTCGAAGGCTGCGGGCGAACACCTCGTGCGCTGCGCGGCAACGGGCAATCCGGGCTTCAGCGCGAAGATCGCGCGCCTCGGCCCGGTCGATACCTCCATGGCCCGCCACGCGGTGGAAGGCGAGGCGCTGAAGCGCAAGGAAGCGATCATGCGCCCAGCGGACGACATCGCCGCGATGCTGCTCGATCTGGCCACCGGCTCGCACGGCACACTCTCGTACGATCCGTCGACAGACGCATACACCTTCGGCGCATAACGAAAAACGGCCGCATAGGCGACCGTCTCCGGGGAAAGACGCGTAGAGATTATCGGGCCGAGGGCAGGTCGCCGCGGAAGGCTTCGTCGATCAGGCGCGACATGCGCACCTTCAGTTCGTCGCCGAGGCGCGACATGCACTCACGCGAGGTGGTGGATGAACCAGAGGTGCGGTCCTTGCAGAACTGCTTGCCCATGACGCTCACAAATTTCACGGTTGAACCGAGCTTCTCTTCAAGGCGGTTAAAGATGTTCGTCCACTTCCACTCGTCGTCACCTGCAGGAGCAGAGGAAGACGACGCGCTCGACGAAGAACCGCGCTCGGGCAGGCGATTGATCAGGCGCACACAACGCTCGTAGTCGTCGCCTTTAGCGAACCGCTTGCAGCGCTCGACGCGGATGCCCGTGCGGGCGTCCATGGAAGAAGAAGAAGACGAAACGGACGAGGAGGAAGACGCGGACGACGACGCGCCATCATC
>CAZCOC010000299.1:0-1664 GCA_964500075.1 uncultured Salinibacterium sp. | reverse complement strand
ATTGGGCCGATCGCGTGATTCGCGACTGGGAAGCATCCGGAAGAAAGTCTCGCCCCGCCGACGAATTGTGGGCTGAGCTCGGGGCATGAGCCGGTGGCAACTTGAGACCACCGACGAGTTCGACAAGGCTGCACGCAAGCTCGACCCCGAGACTCTGCTGAGGGTGAGGCGATATCTCGAAGAAGTGCTTGAGCTCGATGACCCTCGTGACCGCGGCCGAGCGCTCACTGCCAATCTCGCCTCATTCTGGCGGTATCGGATCGGCGATTACCGCGTGATCGCCGAGATCCGCGATGACACGTTTGTGCTGGTGCCATCGGGCTCGGTCACCGCTCTGAGATCTACCGCACGCCGTAGTACCGCACGCCATAGTGCCGGGCTCCTCAGGGCCGGGCTCCCCAGTGCCGGGCTCCTCAGTGCCGGGCTCCCCAGGCCCGGCTTTCCCAGGGCCGGGTTACCCAGATCGCGTCAGCGGCACATCAGCTCACGCGAGCGAGGTCGGCGCCAAGAAGGACTCTGTCGACTGGCGCACGCGCAGTCCTAAGATACCCAGTCCGATGGTGAGAAGAATCGCAATCGCCGAATACCCGATGAACATGCCAAAGTCGAGGCGAGACTGGTCGAGACTCGTCAGCGGTGACCCCGGCGTGGCTGTGAGTTGCAGCCCAACGAATGAGGCAGCAACGAGAACGATCGGCACAATGACGAGCAGCAGGGCACGCACTGAACGGGACGCCGCGTTTGCCATGCGAGCGATCGTGATGGCCAGCGCCGCGGCGAGGAACGAACCGAACGCCATAAACGCCCAGGCGAACCCGAATGACAGTGCGAATGCGATAGTGCAGGCGGCGATCACCACGCCGGTCAGCGCGTCAACCCGACCGGCAGACCGGAGGTTGAGCCCGATCAGCGCGACCGCGGTCACAAGTACGGCAACGGACTGCACAATGCTTTGCCAGAGGTACTCGTCCGTGCTCCAGGTGCGGTCGAGGTAGTTGAAAAGCCCGAAGGATCCGCCGACGATGGCGGCAAGCCAGACAGCGGCGGCGAGAAGGGCGAGTGTGCCGGCGGCGCGGCTGAGGTTGTGGATCATGTCAATACCTTTCGTTGGCACGGCAGCGAGCATCGCTGCCACGACGGTTGGATCACCGAAGCGGTCCAGGGTTGAGCGCTGGGCGGCGTCGTTGTCCATGCCTCCGCGGTGCGCGCGGTCAGTGGCCTCCAGCAGGTGATCCGCGAGTTCGTCCCGGAGGTCGTCGCGGTCGGGCCGGTACTCCAGCCGACGCGACACGGCGTCGAGGTAACTGTCGATCAGGGCATAATCGGCCATGGTTTCCTCCCCAACACGGAGCCGACGGCGGTGGCGAACTGCTCCCACGTCGACCGCTCGTGAATGAGCTTGGCTCGACCAGTGGTCGTCAGTTGATAGGTGCGCCGACGGCGACCATTCACCTCGGTCCAAGTACTTTCCAACAGGGCGGCGTGTTCGAGCCGGTGAAGCACCGGGTACACGGTTCCCTCGGCAAGGTCGAGGACGTCCCCGCTTCGGGCGCGCAACTCCTCGATCACCGAATAGCCGTGCCCTGGAGCTTCCGCGAGCACCGCGAGGATCAGCAGATCCAGATGTCCTTTGAGTGATTCACCTTTCATACCTAGTGAGCCTA
>CAZCOC010000298.1:0-1680 GCA_964500075.1 uncultured Salinibacterium sp. | reverse complement strand
GTGACCTCGGCGACCAGACGCCCGCCGACGTTAATGGTGGCTCCGACCACGCGGTCACCGACCGCCAGTTCGACCGGAATCGACTCGCCGGTGAGCATGCTCATGTCGGCAGCAGACACGCCTTCAACGATGATGCCGTCGGTCGCGATTTTCTCTCCTGGACGGATTACGAACCGATCGCCGATGACGAGCGAGTCGGCGGCGACCAAAGTCTCGACGCTATCCCGCAGCAGGGTGGCTTCTTTCGCGCCGAGTTCCAGCAGTGCACGCAGCGCCGCTCCTGACTCGCGTTTCGCTCTGGCTTCGAAGTATCGACCAGCGAGGATGAACACCGTGACGGCGGAGGCGACCTCGAGATAAATGTGACTCCCGCCGGAACGAGGATCTGTGATCAACTCAAACGTCATCTGCATCCCTGGCATGCCGGCCATCCCGAAGAACAGCGCGTACAGCGACCAACTGAACGCGGCAAGCACCCCGACGCTGATGAGCGTGTCCATGGTGGTTGCCCCGTGGCGCGCGTTTGTCCACGCTGCCTTGTGAAAAGGCCACGCCCCCCAGACGGCAACCGGCGCAGCGAGAGTCAGTGCCAGCCACTGCCAGTTGGTGAACTGGAGCGGCGGGATCATCGACAGCACGACGACCGGGAGGGCGAGCGCAGCCGAGATCAGCAGGCGGCGCTTGAGTGCCGCCGCCTCATCCTCGACGACAACGCCGCTCGCGTTGGCCTCGGCGGCAGCATTCCTCTCGTCCTTCGGCTTCCGCACCGTGGCGACATAGCCCGCCGCCTCGACGGCGGCAAGAAGGGTTTCGTTGTCGACACCCTCCGCGTGAACGCTCGCCTTCTCGGTCGCATAGTTCACGCTCGCCTCGACACCCGGTAAGCGATTGAGTTTGCGCTCGATTCTGGTGGCACACGAGGCGCACGTCATTCCGCTGATGTCGAGAACGACCTCAGAAGTGCTCATGATGTGGCGTCAATCAGCTCGTATCCGGCCTCGTCGATCGCTGCGTGCACCGCCTCGCGATCGAGGGCTGCGCTACTCGCGACGGTCACCTTGGATGCTCCGCCAACGTTCAGTTCTACGACAACGTTCTCGACACTTGCGATGGTCGACAACTCCTCGGTGACGCTCGAGACGCAGTGGCCGCAGGTCATGCCCGACACCAGATACTCGGATTCGATGCTGCCCGCGGTATTTGCGAGATCTGGGCTGATGGACATGGTGTCTTCTTTCACGGTGCTGTTTGGTTGGGTGCTGTCAGGAACGAACGAGGCGGGCGATGGCATCCGACGCTTCTTTGATCTTCGCGTCGGCGACATCACCGCCTTCGCGGGCCGCTTCTGCGACACAGTGTGAGAGGTGGTCGGTGAGGAGCGCGATCGCGACCGTTTCGAGGGCCTTGGTCGCGGCTGAGACCTGCGTGAGCACGTCGATGCAGTAGGTGTCCTCTTCGACCATTCGGTGGATGCCTCGCACCTGACCTTCAGCACGGCGCAGCCGTTTCAGCAAGTCCTGCTTGTCGTTGGTATACCCGACCAATTCCGCGCCTCCAATACCCCTAGGGGGTATCAACGTTACGGCGCGGCGGCCGCTCTGTCAACTGGACGGGTGTCGCGCAGTGGCTTCAGGTGGTGGCTTCGGGCGGCGGCGTCAGGTGCCGGCGTCAGGCTGCCGC
>CAZCOC010000297.1:0-1683 GCA_964500075.1 uncultured Salinibacterium sp. | reverse complement strand
TCGGCAGCACCTTCCCAGGATTGAAGTTGTTCATCGGGTCCGCACTCGAGAACAGACCAGCGAGCACCTTCACGCCTTCTGGCGAGACATCCTGGCTGAGCCAGGGCGAGTGTTCGAGGCCGACACCGTGGTGGTGCGAGATCGTGCCGCCGTTGTCGACAAATGCCTGCTGAATCGCACTCTTCACGGTGTCGTACTCCCCGATTGGATCATCGCCAAAAACGAACGCAAAGGTGAAGTAGAGGCACGCGCCCGAGCGATACGAGTGCGACATGTGCGACATGATCCAGCCTTGAGCACCAATCGAGTCGTAGGCCTTCTGCGCGGCTGCGTGCGCGTTGGCGTGCAGTTCGACGAGCTTCGACCACGGAGCCGCGGTCTCTGAAACGTCACCGGCGGCGCCCATGTCAAGCAAGAAGTCGCGCAAGTACGGTGTGTCGAACTTCTTCTGGTCGTAGAGGACGCCAGGACCCTTGCCAACGCCCAAACCGCCGTGCTTCTTAACGATCGCGTCGACGAGTTTCTTCTGCAGTTTGGCGTGAGAAACACTGCCCTCATAGCCGATGAAGGACAGACAGATGTCTTCGAGAGTCCAGCCCTTGGACTTCATGATGCCCGGGAGCACCTTTCCCGCAATGAACTTGTCAAGGCCTTTGCGGTTCTTGCTGGTCGCGAGTGAGAGCCCGGTCTCTTTGGCGTCGGAGATTCTCGTAATCGACGGTGAAGCATCCGATTCGGCGATCTCTTGCATTGCCGCGATACCCGACTTCCAGTTCGGAAAAAAGTAGGCGTAGACATCGCGCTTGGCTGGGATTCGGTGAACCTGCACCGTGACTTCGGTGATGACACCGAGCTTGCCCTCGCTGCCGAGAATCATTTCTCGAAGGCTCGGCCCGCTCGAGGTGCTCGGCAGCGGGTGCAAGACGAGCACTCCCCCTGGTCGCACCACCCGCAGACCTCGCGCGATGTCGGCAATGTCTCCGTACTTGTCTGACTGCATTCCCGACGAGCGGGTGGCGACCCAGCCGCCAACCGTCGAGTGCGTGAAGCTGTCTGGGAAGTGCCCTATCGTCCAGCCATGAGCGTTCAGTTGGGCTTCAAGATCCGGCCCTTGAGACCCAGCTTGGATGCGAGCGAGTCCGGAGTCCGTGTCGATCGCGACGACTTCGCGCAGCCGGCCAAGGTCAAGCGAAACGACCGGTCTCGTCTCGCTTGGCAAGGGTTCAAGGCTGCCGGCGATGTTGCTGCCGCCGCCGAACGGAATAATGACGGCATTGGCTGCGACCGCGGCATCCACGACCCCCTGCACCTCTGCCTCATTGGCCGGGTACACCACGACGTCTGGCGAGCGTTCGATCCAGTTGTTTCGAATGCGAACGAGATCGCGAAGGCTCTTGCCGTAGGTGTGGACGACACGCAGCTTGTCGTCGATCGAGACGTTGTCTTCACCGACGATTGCCGCGAGACCGGCAATGAACTCTGGCCCTGCAATCGAGGCAGGCACCTTGAGGTCGGCGAACGCTGGTTCGCTTGCTCGCTCGGCGGTATTTAAGTTGAGACCGACGGCCTTGAGCACGAACGGAGCGAAAGCGGGCTTGTCCTCATGGTGAAATCCGACGCCGTCGATCCCCCAGCCCCACCACTTCATGTGCTTGACATCGGTCATCGCGTTCCCTTCTGAGC
>CAZCOC010000296.1:0-1688 GCA_964500075.1 uncultured Salinibacterium sp. | reverse complement strand
CCGAGTTTCGCAACGAGATTGAGCACGGGTCGCTCTATCTCGGTTCGCCCGAGACGGTCGCCCGCAAGATTGCAGGAACTGTCGCAATCCTCGGCATCCGACGCTTTGATATGAAGTACAGCGCAGGAACCCTGCCGCACGAGCACATGATGCGCTCAATCGAGCTCTACGGTAGCAAGGTCATTCCGATGGTCAGGGACATTCTCGCCAGCGAGCAAACCCCTACTCTGGCGAAGTGACCTTGATCGGTGAACTCACTGGAGCCTCGATAGGCGCCGTCTTGCGGCGGCGCAAGTGCACGATTAGCAGGATGATTCCGGCGATCAAGGCTCCGAAGACGAGCCACGGCACGAGCACACCGATGACGACGATCAACCCTGAGAAGAAGGCCACGAACGCGGTCCAACCGGTGACCACCCCTGAGAAGAAGTCGCCCGGCTCCGGGTCTGGCACAACCTGCTCTGTGACGAGGTTGAGTTGAATCGTCGACAGGCTCACCTGGTCTGAGAGGAAGCGGCGCTGGCTTTCGAGGCTTTCCAACTGCGCTTGGCGATCAGAAATGGCGGTCTCGAGCTGGATCAGGGTGTCCGTATCACTCGCGTTTGCCAGCAGCGCCAGCAGCCGGTCCACGGATGCGCTCAGCGCGGAAATCCGTGCGTCGAGGTCGCGAGACTCCATCGTGACATCGCTCGAACTGAGCGAGACTTCCTGCACATCGCCGAGTTCGCGAAGCGCCTCGAGAGTCTTGGTGAGGTCGTCGGATGGCACGCGGAGCGTCAGCGATGCGCTGCCGCCGTCGCCCCCGCGAGGGGCGTACTCGCTGCGGCCGTCGACGCGGCCGCCCGCGGCTTCGACGATGCGGATGGCGTCAGCCGCCGCATCCCGGGGAGACTCGACGGTGATCGTGACGTATCCGGTCGTAATGACTTCGCGCTCGGTGCCGCTGACCGCTCCATCGGAGCCGAGCAAGCCGTCGCTTCCAGGGGAAACGCCCTCGACATAGATCTGCTCGGGCGCGGCGAACCCACCCGAGTCGGTGGCGGTGTCGCTTGAGCCGAATCCTGCAGCGCACCCTGAAAGCGTCAGGACGGCGAGAACGGCGGTGGTGCTGATGATTAGTGGAAGCCTCATGCTGCCAAAGTAGACCCAAGCATCCCGCATCGCTACCCAACCTTTCCGGCCAGTTGAGCGTCAGCATCAGACACGATCTGTATGAACCTGCGAATCACAGTATTCTCGACCCATCGGCGCTCGTCGCCGTTACGCGGAAGGATCACAATGGGTTTCTTGGATGACGCAAAAGAGAACATCGCTGAAGGCTTCGAAAAGGTCAAAGATAAGGCCGAAGAAGCTGGCGAGTTCGTCAAGGACAAGGCCGGCGACGTCGGCGAGTTCGTAACCGATAAGGCGGAGGATGTCTCGGACTTCGTCAAGGACAAGATCGATGGCGAAGACGCGGCGGCCGAACCGACGGTTGCCGCGCCGGCTGCTGCTGCACCTTCGACGCCATCGGCCTGACGCCATCGGCCAGACTCCGTCGGCCTGACTCCGTCGGCCCGACGCAAGCACGTCGACCAAATCCGGAACGGGGGCGCACTGCGCTCCCGTTCCGTTCGTTCCGGGGCACGACCGACGTTCGGTTCCTCTCGAAGTGCGATGGGATACTGGCACTATGGGGTGGCTCCAGC
>CAZCOC010000295.1:0-1689 GCA_964500075.1 uncultured Salinibacterium sp. | reverse complement strand
AGGATGGGACCATGACCGAGACCGCCGCCGTAACCCCTGAAGAGCAACTCGCGACCTATCACGGGCGACGAGAGGAGTCGGTCGTTCACCCCCGCGGCAACCTCGCGCTCATCAATACTCAGTGGGTCGACTCCGAGCAGACGATTTACGGGGTTCCGGGTCGGTGGGCGCCGAGCGATGGCGGTGGCCTCAGGGTGATCGCCGCGGCATCCGACAGCATTGTTGTTGATGGTGCACTGGTCGATGGCGAGGCTGTGGTGCGCGGCAAAGACGATGCGAACCCAAGCGAGATCGCCTTCAGCGAGACGGTGAGTGGATTCGTGATCGCCGGCGACGACGGCGCATACGCGTTGCGCGTCTGGGATTCGAACTCGGACGGAATCCAGCACTTCGGTGGCATTGACGCCTTCGACTACAACTCAGACTGGGTCATTACAGGGCGCTTCATCGAGAACCCGGCCGGCACGACGATGGGATTCGAGCACCTCAAAGACAGCGGCAAGACGAAGGAGCAGGTGATTCCTGGTGAGATCCGGTTCGAGAAGGATGGCGTCGAGTACAACCTTGCTGCCTTCAAGGCCGGGCGCGCCCTGCAACTGGTGTTTGCGGATGCCACGAATGGCGAGTCCACCTACAGTGTCGGTCGCTTTCTTTTTCTAGCACCGAACGCGGATGGCACCATCACCCTCGACTTCAATCGTGCGGTGCTGCCGCCGTGCGCATTCAGCTACAACTTCAACTGCCCGTTGCCGCCGAAGCAGAACCGGTTTGCGGTGCCGATCGAAGCGGGCGAGAAGAACGTGCTCGCGAAGGATGGGTCGCTGCTGCACGGGTGATCGCGCTGACCGCGTCAGGCTTAGAGCGGCGCTTTAGCTTGAGTTGCCGGTCAGTGCGAGTGTTCCGCCAAGGCCGATCATCATGACGCCGCCGCCGCCACGGATGCCGGACAGGCGTTTTGGGTCGCGGGCGAACCACGCTCGCACGGTGCCGGCAGTCAGTGCCCACACACTGTCGCTTGCAACGGCGATCGCGAAAAAGATCAGACCGAGCGTTGCCATTTGGAGGGGGATAGCTCCGTTTTCAAAGCTGACAAATTGCGGAAGTACCGCAACGAAGAAGACGATTGTCTTCGGATTCGACACTCCGACGAAGAAGCCCTCCCGGAGTAGACGAAACCCCGAGGGCCGCGCCGCAGTGCTCGCGGCCTCAGCGTGGTCGCTGCGGTGACGGATAGCCTGAACGCCGAGATAGATCAGGTATGCGGCACCAACGAACTTGATGATGCTAAAAACCTGCACGGATTCAGCGACGATGGCGCCGATACCGACCGAAACGAGAACGATGGCGGGCAGCATCCCTAGGGCATTGCCAACGACGCTGAGGAGCCCGCCTTTGCGACCAAGCGACAGCGATCGTCCGATCACGAAAAGCACACTCGGGCCGGGCAGAATGATCAGGGCAAAGGCGGCGAGGGCAAAGGCCCAGGCGTTGGCCGCGGCTAGCATCTCTACTCCGATTCGGTGAACGGTGATGCCTCGAACCTAGTGGAAGCATGCGATGGTTTCGCCGCAACACTATTTTGCGCCGGCGGGGGAGTCTGGCAGGATCAACGTTTGTAGAACATATCTTCGAATGTGTGCTAGACTTGGGCCATGTCGATCACCTCAGTGATCGTGCCGGATCACTTGC
>CAZCOC010000294.1:0-1691 GCA_964500075.1 uncultured Salinibacterium sp. | reverse complement strand
CCAGCAGCGAAAGCGGCAGCAGTTCCACGATCGGCGCTCAGACCACGACGATGGTGCCGAGCACGTCATCGAGCGTGCGGGAAAGCTCCCAGCGAGCAATGCCCTGCCCCGCCCGGTCGACCTGCACGAGGGTGTGCTGGTAAACCACGCCGTACTGCTGCTTCAGCTCAGTCGAGTCATCGAAATCGACGAGCAGAATACGTACGTCGTTGGGAATGCTCTGCTGGTTGGCGGCGATGTCGTCGCGCAGTACCTTGCAGGTTGAACACCACACGGCGCTGAAGAACAGTACGACAGTGTCGTCGGGTCCAGCCTCCGCTAGCGCCTGCTCACTGTATGGCTGGTACCGCTCAGAGAACCCGGCCGTCTCGGCGCTCGCCGACGACGGCGAACTCGGCGCGGTGAGGCGCGGGATCACCGC
Organism: uncultured Salinibacterium sp.; assembly: GCA_964500075.1. Taxonomy (GTDB): domain Bacteria; phylum Actinomycetota; class Actinomycetes; order Actinomycetales; family Microbacteriaceae; genus Rhodoglobus. The sequence continues at coordinate 1,270 of CAZCOC010000294.1, read as the reverse complement.
AATCGCTACAACAGCCGCCACAATCACGACGACGATGCCGATCACAAGCTTCCTCATGCAATGCGCCTCTCGCCAAAGTTGAACGGGTTTTTGCAATGCTAAGTGAGGTGACGCAGCACATTCTGTGTGCTGGCACACAGAAGCGAGATGGTCCGGGCGCCAGTGCAACTCACATCATCACCAACGACCTGAGTTTGCGCAACATGGTGATCGATCCGGCGATCAAACCACGGCCAAGCCGGTAGCGCACATCAACGACAGCGGCATTCCACAGGGGGTCGTTGTAGGTCGGGTACGGGTGGATGGTGCTGGCGACGGTGCTGGTCGTCAGTTTCGCCTTCACCGCCAAAGCGAGTTCGCCGACCGTCTCACCGGCCCGTGGTCCGACAATGGTTCCCCCGAGGATGCGCCCGCGCCGGTCGACGACGATCTCCGTGAATCCTGCAGTGTTCGATTCGGCGATCGCGCGATCAGCGTGGTGGTGATGCTGGGTAATGACGCGCTGCCTAGCAGGGTCGGCAAACGAGGCTTGGGCACCGACCGCGGCGATTTCCGGCGATGTGAACGTAACGCGAGGAATCACCCGAATCTCCGCCTGGCGCCGCAATCCCAAGATGGCGTTGGTTGCCGCGACACTGCCATTGACGCCGGCCGTGTGGGTGAACTGGGGCATTCCGGTGATGTCGCCGGCTGCCCAGATTCGCTTGTTACTGGTCCTGAGTTTCGCATCGACCCCCACGAATCCAGCGTCGGTGATGGTGATGCCCGCGGCCCCAAGGTTCAGGTCGGCGGTGCTTGGCTTGCGCCCAAGCGCGGCCAAGAGCCGGTCAAAGGGCAGCGTCTGCCCATCATCGAGTGCGACGACGCCGGAGAGGTGGTCGGTGGCCGTCGCCGCGACGGCGGTGCGCCCGGTCAGGATCGTCACCCCGTCGGCCTCAAGGGCCTCGTGCACGATTCTGGCTGCCGACTCTTCTTCTTTCGGGAGGATTCGCTGCCCTCGTTGCACGATGGTGACGTGAGAACCGAGGCGTGCCATTGCTTGACCCAGCTCGCAGCCGATTGCTCCGCCGCCGAGGATCACCAACTCGGCAGGGAGTTCGCGCAGGTCCCAAAAAGATTCACTGGTCAGAATATTCAGTGCGGGCGAGCCGGCAAGCTGCGGTGCGACCGGGCTCGTCCCGGTAGCGATCAGCGCCTGTTTGAATCGAATCTCCGACCCGTCGAGTGAAAGCGTGCGGGGAGAGAGAAACCGGGCTGTGCCTTCGGCGAC
>CAZCOC010000293.1:0-1694 GCA_964500075.1 uncultured Salinibacterium sp. | reverse complement strand
CAATCGGACGGTGACCGAGCGAGAGCCCCCCGACGAGGGAGGAGATTGCCCAGATGCCCAAGACGATGCCCGCGGTCGCGCCTCCCTTGCCAAAGGTCGCAACGACACCCGCTTCGATCGCAGCGGCGGATCCGATGAGCAAGAAGCCAACGACCGTGGAAAGCAAGACTGCCGGTCGAGTCAACACAACGCCGAGTCGACGTTTACTGCGGGGGATGCGCACCCGTCCGACTTCTGGACTCGCAATGAACCACGCACTGCCGAAAACGAGAAACGCCATGGCGACGAGGATCCCTGCAACCGTCGACACTTGGATTGAGATGAAGGTCACGAGCACTGGGGCGCCAACCCAGATGATCTCTTGCGCCGAGGCATCCAGTGAGAACAGCGGAGTGAGCTGTCTGGAGTTGACCATCTTCGGGTAGATCGTGCGAACGGCTGGTTGCACTGGCGGCCAGCTCAGGCCTCCGATCAGGCCGACAATCATGTAGCCGATGAGGGGCATTGGAACGAACGCGATGATGCCCATCGATATCGCGGCCACGGCGGTTGTGAGGATGAGCACTGGCCGCATCGACCACACACCCATCCAGCGACTCGTGAGTGGCCCCGCGATTGCTTGACCGATGCTGGTTGCCGCGAGCACGAGCCCAGCGGCGCCAAATGAGTCGAAGATCCCCTCTACGTGCAGCAGATAGGCGAGTGAGATCATGCCGCTTGGGACGCGGGCGGTGAGCTGCGCAGCGATAATTCGGGCGACGCCCGGGGTTCTCAACAGCTCGGAATAGGTGCTCACGGGATACTCAGTTTAGCCCGGCGGTCGGCGAAGAGATCGAAGGCCCGACCGGCGTCAGCGGCAGGGGTTAGCCTGTGCACAAGTCCGCGAACTTATGCACAACTGTGGACGACACGCCCACTATATATAGGGTTACCCCACTGTCAGACGCACGATATATAGTGGTCAAGCCGGTCCGGTCAGGGAATCGCGTTCGGGGTTCATAAGGGAGTTTTCGTGGGAATTACAGTCGTTAAGCGCAACGGAGCGCGTGAGCCGTATGACGCCAACAAGATCAACCTCGCGATCGAGGCTGCAAGCGTCGGGCTCGACGAGAACATCACCTGGGTGACGCAGATCGCGAGCGAACTTGAGCTGACCCTCTTCGACGGCATTACGACCCAGCAGCTTGACGAAGCCGTCATCCAGGTAGCGCTGCAGAACGTCAAGGATGACCCGGCCTTCGACGTGGTTGCGGCTCGCCTGCTGCTCAAGACCATTTACAAGCGGGTGCTCGGCGACTACGAGACCGCAACACAGCTCAAAGACTTGCACTGCGAGCACTTCGCAATGAACGTGCGCCGCGGCGTCGAGGAGGGCTTGCTCGACCCCCGGCTCACAGAACTCTTCGACCTCGAAGAGCTGGCGACGCACCTCGAGCCGGCGCACGACGAGCTGCTCAAGTACATCGGTGTGGTCACGCTCAACAACCGCTATGGCATCAAGGGTCGCAATGGCGACGCGCTCGAGGTTCCTCAGTACTTCTGGATGCGCATCGCCATGGGCCTGAGCCTCAATGAGAGCGACCCGAACGGCTCTGCACTCGCCTTCTACCGCAAGATGGCGAGCCTCGAATACCTCGCCGCTGGCTCAACGCTCGTCAACGCCGGCACGATCTACCCACAGCTCGCGAACTGCT
>CAZCOC010000292.1:0-1695 GCA_964500075.1 uncultured Salinibacterium sp. | reverse complement strand
CCCGCTGAACGAGCGGATGCTGGGGTTCAACAAGAATCGGATGGGGCCGAGCCATTCCAACACACTACGACACGGGGTCTGACATCGTCCCGCTACCATCGACGCATGCCCGAATCGCTCACTATCGGTACCGTCATCGAGTCTGGCGCGCCAGCCGAATTGTTCGCCAAGCGCTTCAACCGTCACACCTTCTGGTGCGGACAGAGCGGTTCAGGCAAGACCTATGCGCTCGGGGTCGTGCTCGAGCAGATTCTTGCGAACACCGGGCTCCCGATCGTGATCCTCGATCCGAACGCTGACTTTGTGCGGCTCGGCGAGGTGCGACCCGAGACGGCTGGCACCGACATTGCGATGGCGCTTGCGGCTCGCGACATTCGCGTGCTCAGACCCGGCGGCGATGGCGCAGACGGCGCAGACGGCGCTGGCACACTACGAGTGCGGCTCGCGTCGCTGCCGGTGCCGATCAAGGCGGCCATGCTTCGACTCGACCCGTTGGTCGATCGCGACGAGTACAACAGCCTGCTTCATATCGAAGAGCTGGTCGCCAAAAGCGATCAGCGCAGCATGATTGAGCGGTTACGCGCGAGTGAGGACGTGACCCACCGCGCGCTCGCCCAACGCGTCGAAAACCTCGGACTGCTCGATTGGGAACTCTGGGCACGCGACAAGACCACCGTAACCGAGATCATTGCCGAGCGACCGGATGCCACGGTGCTCGACCTCGGCGGCTTCCGCTACCCCGAGGAACGGCTCGTGATCGCGCTCGCGGTACTCGACGATCTGTGGACGCGCCGGGAGGAGCGCCGACCTGTGCTGCTCGTGATCGATGAGGCGCACAACCTGTGTTCACCCGACTTGGATAGCGCGCTTGGTCGCGCGGTCCGGGAGCAGATCATCCGCATTGCTGCTGAGGGTCGCAAGTACGGTCTCTGGCTCTTGCTTTCGACCCAGCGGCCGTCGAAGGTACACCCCGGGATCATCTCGCAGTGCGACAATCTGGCGCTCATGAAGATGAGTTCGCCGCTCGACCTTGCCGAACTCGGATCGATCTTCGGGTACGCGCCGTCAGCGCTCCTCGCACAGTCACCACTGTTCTCTCAAGGTCAGGCCCTCTTCGCCGGCGGCTTCATCGGTGAGCCGACGCTCGTGCAAATGGGTGCGCGCATCACGTTCGAGGGTGGCGTCGACGTGGGAGTTCCACTGCGGTAGCGTGCTTCGCTCGCGGGATTCGATCTGGTCGGGTCGAGCGCCAGACTCGCCGAATCGCCGTCGGGCATCCCGAACCCCGCTCAGATAACAGCTTCACAACGGATGCCCGTGCGGACGCGCCGCGCCTTGCCAGCCGCGCCCGCGACCCGCTACGGTAAAGCCTCGCCAATCAACGAAAGGAGCCGAGCGTGATGATTACAGCATTCACGGGAATGATCATTCCCACCACCGCCGGCTTCGTCGGCGTCCTCACCGCCTAGTCGGCGCCACTCTCGCTACCGACTCCCACGGTGGCGACGGCTGCAAAGCCCACCCGGCTTCGATCTCTTCTGCGTGCCGGGAAGCCCCCCTCGCCGGTCCGGTCATCCGCGCCGCCACCCTTTCCGCCGTCACGAACGGCACCTTCAGGCTGAGTCGCGCACATCGCGCTCACCGCTCATTGTGAGGAACCACCACCGTGAACACTGTGTTGACGACCAGACCAGG
>CAZCOC010000291.1:0-1697 GCA_964500075.1 uncultured Salinibacterium sp. | reverse complement strand
TCGAGACAATCCAAGCACTCGCCTCGGATGCCGGCTGGTGGGGGGCACTGCTGTTCGTTATCGCGTACGGCCTGGTGACGCTGACTCCGATCCCTGCCAGTGTTGTCAGCATCGCCGCTGGCCTCACCTGGGGATTGGGCGTCGGTTTTCTGCTGGTGTATTCCGGTGCACTCCTGGGGGCTGCTTTGGCGTTCGTGATCGGCCGCGCGCTCGGACGTGAGGCAATCGAGCGATTCACCGGAGCTCGAGTTGCTCGTGTTGACGAAGTACTTCGTCGAAGAGGCCTCGCAACGCTGATCGTTGTGCGGCTGCTCCCAATCTTGCCGTTCAGTGTCATCAACTACATGGCGGGGCTGACAGCGGTGCGCCCCCGGGACTATGCAATTGGCACGATGGTGGGGATTGTTCCTGGGACGATTGCCTATGTCGCAGTGGGCGCATTCGGCATGACGCTCGGATGGCCATTCTTTCTTGCGGTAGGCGCGTTAGCCGTTTTGTCGATCGCGGGCGTGGTCTACATCGTTGTCTCGCGTCGCAGACAGAAACGCAGTGTTGGTAGCGAAAGCAGCGAAGAAAGCGAACCAAGCGAGTGATCGACGCACAAGTGCGCCGGATCATGGACCCGCCGCTTGCCGTGATGGCGCGAATGCTCGACGTGCCGTGGGTGACCCCGGACCGGCTGACCCTGGCCGGGCTTGTGATCGGGGTCGCGAGCGCCGGGCTCGCCGCGGCGCAATGGTGGGGCCTCGCGTTGGCGGCATGGCTGGTCTCTCGCGTTCTCGACGGACTCGACGGAGCACTGGCGCGTCGCAGGCGTGCGCGCAATCCCGAGGCCAAGGAGAGCGAGGCTGGCGGCTTCCTCGACATCACGGCGGACTTTGTCGTGTATGGCACAACGGTGGTGGGCGTCGCGGTCGGCGTCACCGCCGGATTCGGAGCCCCATGGTGGCCGTTCCTTGCGGTACTCCTCACCTACTACATCAACGGGGCGACGTTTCTGGCGTTCTCGTCAATCGCCGAGCGCACCGGTCGACAGATCGACGACGGCCGGTCCTTGTCGTTCTTCGGTCGGGTGGCCGAAGGCGGCGAGACGTTCCTGATCCATTCGCTGTGGCTGATCCTCCCCGCGTTTGCCTGGCAGATCGCGATCGGCTGGGCCGCTGTCGTCGCGTTCAGCGCAGCACAGCGCATGATCACCGGGTATCGGTTGCTGCGCTGAACGCAAGCCACCGGCTCGCGTCATGCTCATTCGCGCGACATCCACGGGACGAACCGAGGTCAGCCGGTTGCCGGGTCAAGCACGACGCCCGATTCTTGGTTCTGTACCGCCCAACTGAACCACATCTCGAAGTAGAAGGGCAGCGAGCGGCCGGCGGCGTCGCGCACCACAAGTTCTCCATCGGTCACGCGAAGGCTGACCGCCCTACCGTCTACCTCGGCCTCAAGCGACCCCGCTTCGCGCAGAGCAAGCCACGGCACAGCGACGCGCTGCTCGCCGACGACGAACGCGGCCATGATCAGCTTGGCGGGATAACGCTCGTCCAGTGTTGACGGAGGGAACAAGAACCGGTCGTTCTCGTCATAGTCGCCGTATGGATTGCGCTCGTAGTCGCGTGCGAAACCGGTGTCAGCGCTCAGCACGCGCGCGTCAGGGTATGACTCGCGCACGTCTCCCAGCGTGAGCAGCTGGAACGGGT
>CAZCOC010000290.1:0-1698 GCA_964500075.1 uncultured Salinibacterium sp. | reverse complement strand
GTGCGCGTTCGTTCGCGGCCCCGGACACGTTCATCGCGACATCCGTGATGCCCAACGATGCTCCGAGGAAGACGAGGCCGAGAGATGTGAGCCAGAAGTTCGGTCCAACGGCTGCTCCGACTCCTGCGACGGTGAGACCGGTGGCGATGACCACCACCCCCGCGAGCATTGTTGGTTTGGCCCCGATTCGCGCGATCAGGTGACTCGAGCCGACGAGTCCGGCAATCGAGCCAGCAGCGATTGCGAAGATGAGGATGCCGACTTCGTCAATGCGCAACTCGAGGGCGTCGCGAACGGCGGGGAGCCGCGACACCCAGCTCGCGAGCGCGATTCCCGACAAAGCGAAAATCACGAAGATGGCGTTGCGCCAGGCGGTGATCTCGCTGCTGACCGGAGCGCGCCCGGACGACGTGGTCGATGGCGCAGTCACCGAACAAGGTTACCTGTAGCGTGCGGGTTGGAGAGGCTTAGGCTTGGTTCCCATGAGCGCTGACACTGTTTTTGGTTCTGGCATCGCGGTGGACGAGCTCGACTCCGCGATTCGTCCGCAGGATGATCTATTTCGGCACGTCAACAGCAAGTGGATTGAACGCACCGAGATTCCGAGCGACAAGGCACGGTACGGATCTTTCTACCTGCTCGCAGAGGAAGCCGAGAAGGCCGTTCGCGACATCATTGTTGAAGCGCAGTCCGCAGCTCCGGGTACCGAGGAACGGAAGATAGGCGACCTGTACGCGAGCTTCATGGACGAAGCGCGCATTCAGGCTCTCGGGTCGGAGCCGATCCGCAAGCTTCTCGTCGAAGCGGAGGCGGTCGATTCGATGGAGACCTTCCTCAGCACCCTCGGACGTCTCGAGCGCGGCGGGGCCGGCGGTTTCGCACAACTCTTTGTCGACAACGACCCCGGCCAACCGGAACGCTACTTGGTCTTCGTGGAGCAGGGCGGGATCGGGCTTCCAGACGAGTCGTACTATCGCGAAGACAAATTTGCAGAGGTGCGAACCAAGTACGTCGAGTTTCTTGAGCGCATGTTCGAGTTGGCCGGTCTTGACCGAGCCGCAAGCCGCGCCACTCGGGTATTTGCTCTTGAGACAGAGTTCGCTTCTCACCACTGGGACAACGTGGCAACTCGTGACAGCGAGAAGACCTACAACCCGCTCAGTTGGACGGCGGCATCCGCGCTCGCCGAGCCAGTGAAGCTGGATGATTGGCTGACCGCGCTCGGCGCACCGGCCGGCTCCTTCGACGAGGTTGTTGTGCGGCAACCGAGCTTCATCATCGGGCTTGCGACCGTGTTTCGGGGTGACAACCTCGAGGCGTGCCGCGACTGGCTTGCCTGGCAGGTCATCCGCTCGAACGCCGCGTACCTCTCCCACGATTTCGTCGAGGCGAACTTCGACTTCTACGGCAGAACCCTCACCGGCACCCCGGAATTGCGAGCTCGGTGGAAGCGTGGTGTCTCGCTCGTGGAAGGTGCGCTCGGTGAGGCGGTCGGTCGCAGCTACGTCGAGCGACACTTTCCTGCTGCAGCCAAAGTGGCGATGGATGGGCTCGTCGCCAACCTGGTCGAGGCCTACCGACAATCCATAACCACGCTCGAGTGGATGGGGGAAGCGACCCGCGAGCGCGCCCTCGATAAGCTCAGCAAGTTCAACCCGAAGATCGGCTATCCGGAGCGCTGGCGGGACTATTCGAGCC
>CAZCOC010000289.1:0-1700 GCA_964500075.1 uncultured Salinibacterium sp. | reverse complement strand
TGTTCGACGAGATCGAGAAGGCCCACCCCGACATCTTCAACTCGCTCCTCCAGATCCTGGAAGAGGGACGACTGACGGATGGCCAGGGTCGCGTTGTCGACTTCAAGAACACCGTGATTATCATGACCACCAACCTCGGCACGAAGGACATCACGGGAACCCCGATTGGCTTCACCTCGTCCACCGACACCGCCACTGGCTACGACCGCATGCGCGGCAAAGTCGTCGAGGAGCTCAAGAAGCACTTCAAGCCCGAGTTCCTCAACCGGGTCGACGAAACGATCGTCTTCCCGCAGCTCAGCCCGGAGGAGTTGCTCCAGATCGTGGATCTGTTCATCAAGCGCCTGAGCGACCGTCTGCTCGACCGCGACCTCTCGGTCGAACTGACGGTGCCAGCGAAGGAGCAGTTGATCAAGATCGGCTTCGATCCATCGCTCGGCGCCCGTCCGCTGCGTCGTGCGGTGCAGCACGAGATCGAGGATGCGCTCAGCGAGCGCATCCTGCACGGCGAGCTTAACGCCGGTGATCACGTGCACGTCGACTTTGCGAATGGCGAGTTCGTCTTCACGACGGGCCGCCAAGCTGGGCTTGAAGAGAAAGAGCCTGCGGCAGTCGAGGCCTAGCGCTGTACAAGAGTGAAGGGGGAGGCGGAGTCATCCGCCTCCCCCTTCCTGCGCCCCGCACCCATCTGCGGCAACGGTCACCGTGGGCGTCGTCGGGGCGATACCGTGGTTCCGTGACTTCGTTTAGCGTGCGCCCAGCCCGCACGTTCGATGTACCGGGCATCCAGCGCCTCATCGAGCCGCTTGCCGAGCAGCGCATCCTGCTGGGCAAAGATCGCGTGGTCCTCTACGAGGCGGTGCAGGAGTTCCGGGTCGCTGAGACCCTTGACGGCACGATTATCGGCTGCGGCGCACTGCACGTTATGTGGGAAGACTTGGGCGAGGTGCGAACGCTCGCCGCAGCATCCGACTGGCTAGGTCGCGGCGTTGGTCACGCGATCTTCGAATGTATCGAAGCGGATGCCCGTACACTCGGCCTCCGCCGCCTGTTCTGTCTGACCTTCGAGACCGGATTCTTTGCGCGGCAGGGTTTCCAGCCGATCGATGAAGCCGTGGTGGCCCCCGATGTGTTCGCGCAACTGGCGCTGTCGCCAGACGAAGGTGTCGCGGAGTTTCTCGACCTCTCGCGGGTGAAGCAGAACACGCTCGGCAACACCCGGATGCTGAAGCTGCTGAAGCCGCAGTAGCTGCCGAAGCCGCGGTAGCTGCTCGCGCGCAGCCGCATCGCCGCACACGCCGCGGAATCGAAGCCGCTTCGCGGTAACCTCCGCTTACTCTTGCGGTATGTCGACGTTCCGCAATCCGGTCGGCCCCCAGCCGAGCAGCGTGTACTGGCGCCGCCGACTCCTCGTGCTCCTTGGGCTCGTCGCGGTGATCATCGTCATTGTGCTCATCGTCGTGCGACCCGGCACTGGCGCGGCAACCCCAAGCCCAATCCGCACGCCAACACCGTCCGCGACCCCCGGCGCTGCAGAAGCTTGCGACCCGGCGAAGATCACGGTCGAGGGCCTGGTTGATGCCACCGGCTACGACCCGGGCGTGAACCCGCTGATGTCCCTCGTCGTGAAGAGCACCGCGGTCGATCCGTGCACGATCAACGCTGGGTCTGAAGTTCAGGAGTTTCGGATCACCAGCGGC
>CAZCOC010000288.1:0-1705 GCA_964500075.1 uncultured Salinibacterium sp. | reverse complement strand
CCACCGGTGACCAGCTTCGTGCCAGCCTGCTCCGGTTGCACCGCGGAACACCGGGGGCAACCTTCACATGATACCAGTCAGGCGCCTCTCTGGTCCGAAAGTGCGGCCATCACATCCTTCAATTGCGTCTCAAGATCGCCGATCGGCCGCAGCACGACGGTCGTTGCACCGGCGTCCCAGAGGGCACGAATCACGCTGGCGCTGTGCTTGGCAGTGCCTACCGCGATAGTGAAATCGTCCTGCCGACCGCTGAAGAAGTCGCTCGATACTTCCTTGACCTTTTCAGCGACCCGTCGAGGATCGTCACTCACAAAGAAGTGGCAGAGCACGACAACCTCGTACGGCTCAGTGCGCTGTGCCGCGCGCGTTCTGGCATCCCGGATCTCGTCAGCACCAGAGCCTTCGACGAGCACTACGCCGTCCGCGACCCGAGCAGCCAGGTCAAGAGATTTCGGTCCGGTCACCCCTGCCAGCAAGGGCACCGACGAGGCAGGCGGATGCACGAGCGCGGCATCATCGATTGACACCGCTCGACCCGCCAGGGTCACTCGCTCGCCCGAGAGCAGCCGCCGCACGACGGTGAAGGTCTCCTCCAGCAGAGCCAGTGGTGATGGCACTGCCGCGCCGACCTGACGCATCCAGTCCTGCACGCCGTGCCCGATTCCTGCCACGAATCGACCGGGGTAAAGTCGGCCAAGCGTTGCAATCTCCATTGCCGCCAGCACCGGGTTTCGGAGCGGCGCAGGGAGTATTCCGATGGCGACGCGAACCCGTGAAGTTGTCGCGAGAATTGTTGCAGCTGCGGCAATTCCGCCGCCCCAACCAATGTCCTCGACAACCCAGACATCGTCGGCTCCGAGAGCCTCGGCCTCCTGGGAGAGCGCGACGAGTCGCTCGGGCGGGAGGTCGCGGTCGATCATCACAGCAACTCGGCGATTCACGCTCATGCGCTCAACACTAATCAGCCCAACCCAGCGGCACCGATCGTTCACCTCGCTGTGACAGTCTGTTTCGATGGTCGAGGACTTCGAATGATCGAGGACCTGCTCATCGGCATCGCTGACTCGCCGTGGCTGTTCCCCGCGCTATTCGCACTCGTCGTGCTCGATGCGTTCCTGGTAATCGTTCCGAGCGAGACGGCCGTCGTCGCGCTCGCTGCGCTTTCGGGCGCTACCGGTGCACCCGCTCTTGCCGTCCTCATCCCAGTGGCGGCGATTGGCGCGATCGTCGGAGACAGCCTGTGCTTCTGGATCGGACGGCGGGTCGGCCTGGACCGTTGGCGCTGGCAGCGCGGGCCACGGATCGCCCGCGCCCTTGCCCGCGTGAAGGGTGCCGTGCTCGTGCGTCCGGCCGTGCTCATCTTCACTGCTCGGTACATTCCGTTCGCGCGGATCGCCGTCAACCTCACCGCGGGTGCTGTCGGTCTGCCATACCCGCGTTTCCTCCCACTCTCGGCCGCAGCTGGCGTCGCCTGGGCGCTCTACAACGTCGGCGTTGGACTCACCTTCGGATCGCTCCTGCGGAGCCAGCCCGTGCTCGCGATAGTGATATCGGTGATCGTCGCGATCTCGCTTGGAGTGCTCGTTGACACCATCGCGGCAAGGATCGCGGCTCGGCGCACAGGGCCAAACGACCCAGAAGACGCGTAAACCTAAAACGGTGGTGGGTCCGCGTTGCGGACGGCGCCCGTCGGGCTGTGCCAGAC
>CAZCOC010000287.1:0-1706 GCA_964500075.1 uncultured Salinibacterium sp. | reverse complement strand
GTCGAGCCTCAGCGTTGCAGCCACGGTCGCAACGCTCGCGTGACGAACGGCATTGCCAGATATGTCATGACGGGGCTGACGATGAGCACCGTCACGAGAACGCGCAGCACGAGAGGCCACTCAGCACTGAACGGGTACAGTGCCCAATTCGAGCCGAGGCTGAGTGGGAAGAACACGAGGAAGATCGCTATCATCTGCTTCCAGCGCGGTGGGGCGGATGCCGCGTGCGGGATGACCTCGATAGCCGCCGGTTGATCGAACCAGCCTTCGATTCCAGTGCGGCGTTCTTCGGGAAAGTGCTCGACCATACCGAGCGCGGACGCGACCCACCACGCGCGCTCTGGGGACTGTTGCCACACCCCGAGTGACGCGGCATCCGCGAATCGAAACAGCATGTGCCACTCTGGACTCTCGGGGTCGGGCCTGATCCAGCCGGAACCGAGATAGCCGGGGGATGCGCTCAGCAAATCCTGCCCCGCCCGCGCCCAAGCGGCAACCTCCTTGGCCCGCTCGGGGTCGACGCGGCGAGTGATTGACACGGTGATCGGTTCAGCGGGCATGACTCCATTGTGGCGGCGCTGCCTGTGCGATCTGGTGTAATCTTGTCAAGTTGCCACGGCCTCAGCGGTCGGCAGCACACCGAGGGTCCATGGCGCAGCCCGGTAGCGCACCTGCATGGCATGCAGGGGGTCAGGGGTTCGAATCCCCTTGGATCCACAAATTTTTGTGCAGTTACATCGCTCGTGAACGAGTCGAGTGTGATGTCGTGCACCCCCGATTCCCAGGTCGGAGCAGACCAACTCGCGTCGCGGCTACTCGCCATCCAAGTCGGTTGGACCGTCTTCGGAGTTGGGGTCGTGCTCGCCGTACTCAGGAGCGACCTCCAGGGGTTCTGAGCCCTCAGGTCCTCCGTAGTGCCCGGTCGGTGTAACAGGTTCGCCGCCGACGGCATCATTTGTGACCAGTTCGTCCGAATCGAACGGGTCGTCTTGGTACTCGAATCCCGGGGCATTCTTATCTGAGCTCACCTCGCCCACCTTAGTCGACGTCGCGGCGCAGGCGCTCTGTTCAAACTGGTCAGGACGCCGCGCGTCCGTTAGCGATGGGTGTCGTCGTTGCCTGCTACAGGCGCATCTCAATACAAGTCAACGCGAGTGCCGCGGCAACGAAGGTTCACTCCAGAGCCTTTGAGCCAGGAAGCATCGTCTAGGGGTGCATGCCTGAGAGGACCGCATGGAACCTCAGCACTGGGCTCTTCTCTGGTCCGGGAGCACCTCGGTGCGAAACCAAGGGTTCTTCACATGCAAACGAAAGTCAAGCGGTGACGGGTACACGAGGCGAAACTGCTCTGGCCCGAGTAATTTGTAGTTCCGCACCGTTTCTGTCAGCGTGTCGCGCTGCGCCGAAGGGAGGAAGTGGGCTTGCGCAAACCGACCGAGCAGCAGAGTCAATCAAATGTCGGGCATCAGGGCCAGAAGAGACGGATCCCGGAACTGCTCTTCGGTTACACCAAGCCAGTCGGTCAGGTTCTTCCCGCTCGCATCGTCCCACGGTATGCCGCTTGTTAGGGCTTGGCGTACTGGCGCCTGCCCGATGACCGCGATCCTGGAACTCACGGAAAACGAATACACGGGGAGCCAGCCTTGACTGCGCATGGCGGCATTCTGTTCGTCGGCGACGAGGGACTGCCGGATTATCTAGAACGG
>CAZCOC010000286.1:0-1734 GCA_964500075.1 uncultured Salinibacterium sp. | reverse complement strand
ACGCGATCTTCAGTTCGGCGGGGGGTGGGGAGTTCGGTATTGTCACAGTCGGCCGACCGTCGGCATCGAGAACAACCGTCGGGAAACCCTCAGTAGCTGGCTGGTCTTCGCCGTCAGCCCGAGCGAGCGGCGGGTCGGCAGGCGCTTCGATCGAGACAACATCCACAACAAAGATCAGGTCATCGGCGGGACCGATTCCGAGCTGCGGGGATCCCGCTTCTCCAAAGCCCGACAGCGGGGGAATCACTCCAACAACACGCGATCCAACCTGCGTGCACTGGATTGTCTCGACGATGCCGACAATGACCGTCTCATCGAGAGTAAAGCCCAGCTGATTTCCGTCGTATGGCGTCGAGTCGAGTTCATCGCCGGTCGTGGCGTTGAAGAGGGTGTAGTCAACGTTCACCGTTGAGCCGGCCTGCGCCGCTTCTCCATCGCTTGGGATAACGACCGTGCGCTCGGTCGCCGATGGACTGACCAAGGTGCCGACCTCAATCGTCGGCTTTGCGCCGAAGTCACCGCTCACCTTCACTGCGTTCGAGGCAGCACCCGAGGGGGACGCGTCACAGTTGGCGAGCTGAGGGTTGGCGGGGGAACACGCGGCGAGAGTTGCGACTAAGCCTGCAACGATGACGATCGACGGGAATGCGCGCACGGCGGCACCTTTCAGTACTGGGGAGTCGATCAACAATACTTCCCCAGACTTGCTGAGCGTGGCATGTGCACCTACGTTGATCGGCAGACTCAGCCAGTAACGGTCTCGACTTGATGACGGACAGGAAAGTTCACGGATGCCGCGACGAAGCACTTCGCGGACGCCTCGGCATGCAAGCCACTCGCGAACTCGATGTCGCCGCCGGCAATCGTGACGCGAGGACGCAGCGTCACCGCTGTGAACTGGCCGCCACCGCTCGCGGTCTGCTCCATCGTGCCGACCGCAGCATCCGTATATGCGAGCACGATCACGCCATGACTGGCTGCGACGTGCAGGTAGCTGAGCATGTGGCACTGTGCGAGCGCCGCGATCAGGAGCTCTTCCGGATTCCAGCGGTCGGCATCACCGTGGAAGGTGCGATCAGCTGATCCGAGGATACTCGGCTTCCCATCCGCATCGACGCGGTGTCCACGCCCGTATGCTCGGTAGCCGCTCGTTCCGGTTCCACGATTCCCGAGCCATTCAACCCGAACAGCGTAGTAATGATCGAAGCCCACGACTCTCCCCCTTTGCGCAAGATAACCCGGATAAACTGGGCTTCATTATGACCGACACGATCACCGCACCATTGCCTTCCAGCGCCTTCCATGAAATCGCCCAGGAGCGTCGCATCGTCACAGCGATTCCGGGACCGCTGTCGCTCGCGCTGCACAAGCGCCGACTAGCCGTCGTGCCGGTAGGAGTGTCATCGGCGGTGCCGATCTATGTTGACCGTGCCCACGGCGCAATCGTTGTCGATGTGGATGGCAACCAGTTCATCGACCTGACATCTGGCATCGGCGTGACGACCATCGGCCACACAAACGCCGCCGTCACCGCGGCGGCCACCGCCCAGCTCGAGCGCTTCACCCACACAATGTTCCCGGTCGCCCCGTACGAGTCCTACGTGCGCGTCGCCGAACTTCTCGCCGAGCACACCCCAGGCAGCCACGCCAAGAAGACCGTGCTGGTTTCGACGGGCGCAGAGGCCGTCGAGAACGCTGTCAAGATCGCGCGAAAGTTCACCCGCCGCAACGGCG
>CAZCOC010000285.1:0-1746 GCA_964500075.1 uncultured Salinibacterium sp. | reverse complement strand
AGCCGCACCTCTGGATCACGGGGCACCGCGCCAATCGGAATGTATGGCGGATTCGACACGACGACATCGACCGTGCCGTTCAGCTCGGGCAACGCGCTCGCGAGATCCGCCAAGACCAGCACCGCATTCTCCGCGCAAACGCGGCGGCGATTCTCGGTTGCCCAGATGAACGCGAGTGGAGAAACCTCGACCCCGTAGACGGCCGCGTGTGGCACCTCGGTCGCCATCGCCAACGCAATGGCACCGCTTCCGGTGCCCAAATCGACGGCGACCGGCTGCGCGTTTGCGGTCGCTGCGAGAGCGTCGATCGCGTACTGGGCCACGAGCTCGCTCTCCGGCCGAGGCACGAACACCCCGGGGCCAACAGCAAGCTCAAGATTTCGGAACGGCGCGACGCCCGTGATGTGTTGGAGCGGCTCTCGCGCCGCGCGCCGCTCAACGAACCGAGCAATGCTAACCGCGTCCTCAGATTCAAGTGCGGCATTCGTTGCCACCCTCGCCTGCACTCCCCCGCGGCTCAGCCCGAGAACGTGACCGACGAGCAGCTCAGCGTCAACGCGCGCGTTCGGCACACCAGCAGAAGCCAGAGTGGATGCCGCTTCGTGAAGGGTTTCTGAGAGGTTCATCGCTGATGAGATTTCGGGAAGCGCAATCCGCGGCATCAGGAGTCCGAGCCGAGATCGGCCAGTCGGCCTTCCTCATCAAAGGCGATACACGACTGGATGACCGGCTCGAGCGCTCCGTTCATGACCTGATCGAGGTTGTACGACTTGTAGCCGGTACGGTGGTCGGCAATCCGGTTCTCTGGAAAGTTGTATGTACGGATGCGCTCTGATCGGTCCATCGTGCGAATCTGGCTCTTGCGGTACTCGCTCGCTTCGGCATCCGCCTCTTCTTGGTAGCGAGCGAGAATCCTAGCCCGCAGGACGCGCATCCCAGCTTCGCGGTTTTGCAGCTGGGATTTCTCGTTCTGCATGGCCACAACGATCCCAGTCGGAATGTGCGTGATGCGCACGGCAGAGTCGGTGGTGTTGACCGATTGCCCGCCAGGACCGCTTGAGCGGTAGACGTCGATCTTGAGGTCATTCTGGCTGATCTCGACTTCTTCGGGTTCGTCGACTTCTGGGAAGACGAGCACACCTGCTGCCGAAGTGTGGATGCGTCCTTGAGACTCCGTGGCAGGAACGCGCTGCACTCGGTGCACCCCTCCCTCGTACTTGAGGTGGGCCCAGATGCCTTCCGCTGGATCGGAGGAGGATCCCTTGAAGGCGAGTTGGACATCCTTGACTCCGCCGAGGTCGCTCGAGGTCTGCTCGATAATCTCAGTCTTCCACTTCTTGGATTCCGCGTAGTGCAAATACATCCGCAACAGGTCGCCAGCGAACAACGCCGACTCAGCGCCGCCCTCTCCCATCTTGATCTCCATGATGACGTCCCGGGCATCGTTGGGGTCGCGCGGAATCAGTAGGCGACGTAGCTTCTCTTGGGCGAGCTCCAGCGACTCGGTCAGACCGGGAAGCTCGGCGGCGAACGTTTCATCTTCCGCAGCCATGTCGGTCGCTGCCTCGACGTCGTCGGTCAGCGTTCGCCAGTCCTCGTAGGCCGCAACGATGCGCGCCAACTCCGCGTACCGTCGGTTGACCTTCTTCGATCTGGCCGGGTCCGAGTGCAGTTCGGGGTCGGACAGTTGCACCTGAAGCGCGTCGTGTTCAGCAAGAAGCTGATGCATCGATTCGAACATCAGGC
>CAZCOC010000284.1:0-1749 GCA_964500075.1 uncultured Salinibacterium sp. | reverse complement strand
CTGAAGGAATTCCAGCGCGTCGAGGTCGTCGTCGCGCCGTACACCGCCAACTAGGGATCGCAGATGGGCGTAAGCCAGCCGGTCGATGAGAACCCGGTGACGAGCGACAGCCCCGTCACAATGTGGAGCATCGCGCGCAAGCCGCGCTGGATCGCCGCGCTGGCCCTCGCGCTCGGTGTCGCCGCAGCCTTTGCCGCACTCGGCCAGTGGCAGCTTGAGCGCAGCATCGAGAATCAGCCGATCGATGGCCGATTCACAGAGCGAATCGTGTCGCTCGCGTCCGTCGCACAGCCGCAAGCGCCAGTTTCGAGCGCCGCATCCGGTCAACTGGTGAGCGCATCGCTCGAGTTCGTCTCTGGTGACTACGTCGTCCTCACCGATCGCCTGGATGTCGCTGGCCCGGTCAGCTGGATCGTCGGGCATGCGATCGTGCAAGATTCCGGTGGCGCACGGGGGCCGAGTCTGGCCGTCGCGCTCGGGTGGGCCGAGAGTGCGGATGCCGCGGCATCCGCCATCGAAGCGCTCGATGCGAAGCCCCCGATCGGTGTCATCGAAGGCCGCTACCTGCCCAGCGAGTCGCCGCAGCTCTCGGACTTCGAGGAAGGGCAGCGCTCGGCGATAGCGGTTGCCGAACTGATGAACCTGTGGGCGGATGCGCCGGACGGTGTCTACA
Organism: uncultured Salinibacterium sp.; assembly: GCA_964500075.1. Classification (GTDB taxonomy): domain Bacteria; phylum Actinomycetota; class Actinomycetes; order Actinomycetales; family Microbacteriaceae; genus Rhodoglobus. The sequence continues at coordinate 1,076 of CAZCOC010000284.1, read as the reverse complement.
GCGGGTACCTGATCGCGAGCGACCCGCCGGTCGGGCTTCAACGTATCGACGCCCCAGCGCCGTCGACCGAGATCAGTTATAACCTGCTCAACATCTTTTATGCCGTCGAATGGGTGATCTTTGGGGGCTTCGCGATCTTCCTCTGGTGGCGGCTCGTGCGGGATCAGTGGGAAGCGCAAACCGTAGAATAGGGCCATGCCTATCGGACCCCGACCAGCTGACGTCGTTCGACTCCGGCGCACGGTGGCGGTGTACAAAATTTCCTCGTACATCACCGGTACGTTCCTTTTGCTGCTGTGCCTCATGATGGTCCTGCGCTACGGCTTCGGGGTTGACATCGAGTTTCTCGGGGCCTACGGCGTGCTCGCGCTGACCCCGCGCGACCTGATCGGCGGCATCAACCTCTCCTCGGTCATCCTCATCGTTCACGGCTGGTTCTATGTGCTCTACCTCGGTTGCGACTTCGTGCTGTGGCGCCTGGCGCGGTTCTCATTCTTAAAGTTCTGCTTCATCGCACTCGGTGGGATTGTGCCGCTGCTGTCGTTCTATTTTGAGCGCACTGTGCCGCGGGCGATTGAGGCGCAGATTGCGGCGCTCGATCTGGACGCAAAGGATCCGACGGTCGGGCCAGCCGGGCCAGTCGGGGCAGTTGGGCCAGTCAGGGCAACCGCGTGACCGATACCGCAGCCCGACCGGTGCTCGTGGTGGACTTCGGCGCGCAATACGCGCAACTCATCGCACGGCGGGTGCGCGAGGCGAACGTCTACAGCGAGATTGTGCCGCACACGATTACGGCCGCTGAAGTTGCGGCGAAGCATCCGGCCGGAATCGTCTTGAGCGGCGGCCCTTCGAGTGTGTACGAGCCCGGTTCCCCAGCGCTCGACCCCGCGATTCTCGAACTCGGGGTGCCGGTGCTCGGTATCTGTTACGGCTTCCAAGTGATGGCGAGACAGCTCGGCGGCGAGGTGTCCAACACCGGGTTGCGCGAGTATGGCGCGACCGAGATGACAATGACGGGGGATGGCGGCTCGCTCCTCGCCGCCGAGCTGTCTCGCCATCACTTGGAAGCCGTAACA
>CAZCOC010000283.1:0-1760 GCA_964500075.1 uncultured Salinibacterium sp. | reverse complement strand
TGACGCCACCCTGATGCGCCCGCATCTCGGACGCGTATGCGAAGCCGGTCCCGATTAGCGCCGTCGACAACTCAACCGGCTGAGCGACCCGAATGCTCGTCGACCCGAGAAACGCGCCTCCTCCGGCCGCGGCGGTAAAGAGTTCGCCCGTCGCCGGATTCACAACGCACGCCGCGAGCGCACGCCAAGTCTGCGGATCCGGCTCTCCCTCAACAACCGCGATACTCACCGCGTAGTGCGGAATCCCGTAGAGATAGTTGACGGTGCCATCGATGGGGTCGACGATCCAGGTGAGCCCGCTCGTGCCAGTTGTGGCCGCGCTCTCTTCACCGAGGAATCCGTCGTCGGGACGAGCATCCGCTATCAATGCACGAATCAGGGCCTCGGTGTCGCGGTCAGCCTGTGTCACGACGTCGACCGGCGTCGACTTGGTCGCGGCAATGCTGACGCCTGCGGCGCGCGCCGAGCGAGCAAGCTCAGCCGCCTGGGTCGCGACCGCACGAGCAATGGTCAGCAGTTGATCGTCGGCCACGTGGCAAGCCTAGGCTTTCGCAGCACTGTCTTACGAACTCGTGACAGCAGGCGGGTTCTCGCGACATCCCAAGGTCTGACATGTCAGTCTGGGGTCATGAATACGCGTGTGATTGCCATAGTCCTCGCCCTTGTCGTTGTGCTCGTTGGGGCCGTCGGTGTGTTCGCGGCAACGCGACCAGCCACTGAACCGACCGCTGCGAATTCGGCAAGCGAACCAGCAGCGGGGTCCGAGCAGCCGCAGGCGCCGAGCAGTGCCGAGCCCGGCGACGCGTCTGGAGACGCGTCTGGAGATGCTGCGGCCGGCGACTCCGCGACATCCGCTGGCGCATACGTCGACTACAGCGACACCTCGATCGCGAGCGCTCAGGGACGCACGTTCCTGTTCTTCCACGCATCGTGGTGCCCGATCTGCCGCACGCTCGACAGCGACATCCTCGCCACCGGGGTGCCAGCCGGGGTGACGATCATCAAGGTCGACTACGACAGCCACCAAGACTTGCGCCAGAAGTACGGTGTCACCCAGCAGACCACCATCGTCGAGGTGGATGCCGCTGGCAACGGCCTGCAGAACTACCTCGCATACGACGACCCGACCCTGCAGACCGTGCTCGACGCAATGCTCTAGGCAGCCTTGTCACCCCTCCTGCTGCTCTCGTTCGTCGCGGGCATCCTCACTGTTGCTGCGCCGTGTGTGCTCCCGCTCCTGCCGGTGATCGTCGGTGGCTCGGCCGTACGGGCGGATTCTGACAGCGGCGTTGCGGAGCGCCAGTGGTTCCGTCCGGTCGTCATTGCGTCGAGCCTTGCCGCCTCGGTCGTGATCTTCACCCTCCTGCTCAAAGCCACCACCGCGCTGCTGGGGGTGCCCCAGTTCGTCTGGCAGCTCATCGCTGGCGGCATCGTCGTGATCTTCGGCCTGACCCTCGTGTTCCCGGTGCTCTGGGAGCGGGTCATGACGATGACAGGGCTACAGAATCGGGCAAACACTGCGCTCGACAGCTCATACCGTCGCGGCGGCGTTGGCGGCGATATCCTGCTCGGTGCCGCGCTCGGTCCGACCTTCGCCAGTTGCTCGCCGACCTACGCACTCATCCTCGCGACAGTGCTGCCGGTGTCGTTCGCAGAAGGCGTGCTGTATATCTTCGTCTACGCGCTCGGGCTTGCGCTCGCGCTGCTGTTGGTCGCGTATCTCGGCAGTGCATTCGCCCGCAAACTCGGCTGGCTGTCGT
>CAZCOC010000282.1:0-1764 GCA_964500075.1 uncultured Salinibacterium sp. | reverse complement strand
CTGTACGAGACTGGTCCGGCCCGCCTCAGAGAACTCGTTCAAGCTTCAGCGTTGCGCGGTCCGCGCGACGATGTGCAGCTCAGTAGCGCACAGCTGGGTGGCGACACGCTCATGATCGGTGCCGCCGAGTTGGTCTTTGCCAAGCTCATCGCCGACCCAGCAGGCACCCCGCTCGCCTCCACCACCCCGCTCGCCTCCACCACCCCGCTCGCCGAGGGTAGTGTTTAGGTGTCGCCGCCGGGGTTGCCGCCGATCACCATTATCGACCCGCCCACCTTCAACTCTTGGGATACCCGTTCGTGACATCAGTCCTCCACCCCGGCGATTCGCTGAGCGTTCGAGAGCGTCTTGTGTACATCCTCGTGCTCGGCGCCCTCACGGCGCTCGGTCCGTTCACGATCGACCTCTATCTGCCAGCCTTTCCGATCATTGAAGCCGACCTCGGCGTCTCGACCGCTGTCATCCAGCTGACACTCACCGCGACCACGCTCGGCTTCGCGCTCGGCCAATTGCTCGTCGGCCCGTGGAGCGATCGAGTCGGCAGACGTATGCCGCTCATCGTTGCCACGACGCTGCATGTGTTTGCGAGTCTTGGCGTTGCAATCGCGCCGAGCGTGGAGCTACTGATGCTGTTCCGGGTACTGCAGGGCGTTGGCACCGCCGCCGGCGCGGTCGTCGCGATGGCGATTGTGCGGGACCTGTTCGGCGGCTTGCCACTGGTGCGGATGCTTTCGCGGTTGTCCCTCGTGAACGGGCTGGCCCCGATCCTCGCCCCGCTCATAGGCTCGCAACTGTTGCTCATCATGCCGTGGCGTGGGATCTTTTGGATTCTCGCCGCCTACGGCATCCTCGTCCTCCTCGCCGCGATTTTCTTCATTGTCGAGACACTTCCGCCAGCTCGTCGGGCCGACCTCGGGCACAGCACTACCCGGCAGCGCTACCGCGCGCTGCTCACCGACCGGGTGTTTGTCGGCGTCGCCATCGTCAGCGGCATGACCTTCACCGGGCTGTTCGCCTACCTCTCTGCATCGTCATTTTTGTTTCAGGATGTCTATGGCCTCGACCCTCAGCAGTACGGACTCGTGTTCGCTGTCAACTCAATCGGCATCGTCTCCGGTGTGCAGGCGAGTGCATATCTTACGCGTTTCATCGCTCCACAGTGGATTCTCTTGGGCGCCGTTGTGGCACTGATTGCCGCGGCATCCGCCATCGTTGTGCTTGATACAAACGGTGCTGGACTTGTCGGCATTCTCGTCCCGCTCTTCTTCTTCATCACGGCGTGCGGGTTTACATTCCCCGCGACGCAAGTGCTCGCCTTGGCGAACCACGGCGGGGAGGCTGCGACGGCAGCATCACTCCTCGGAGCTCTGAACTTCGGGCTTGCTGGTCTCATCTCGCCGATCGTCGGCGTCTTCGGGATCGACAACGCGATACCGATGGCCAGCGTCATGGGGTGCACGGCCGTTGTCTCGTTGCTCGTGCTCGTTGTTGTGGTTCGGCCACGCACGGTGCCTGCCCTCAGCCGCTAGCGTTGGGTCATGAGAATCCTCTTGGTAGGTGCCGGTGGCGTTGGCGATGCTTTCGCGAAGATTGCTGCTCGACGCGATTTCTTCGAGTCCATTATTGTGAGCGACTACGACCTGAGCCGCGCCGAGCGAACGATCGCCTGGATCGAAGCGAAGCACGGGCCGCAGGGGGATCGTTTTGTCGCGGCTCAGATCGATGCGTCGAACCCGGAGATCGTGGCATCCGTCGCGAAGGAGC
>CAZCOC010000281.1:0-1764 GCA_964500075.1 uncultured Salinibacterium sp. | reverse complement strand
CCCCCCTACCATCACCCTGTCAGCCTGCACGGTCACACACCGCGGCAGGCGTTGACCATGCGAACTGGCGACGGCGAGATCCTTCGGCTCCAGGGCGGCGGGGGTTGGTCGGGCACTGGCCAGATCGTCTCCTTTATCGCAACCCAGCAGTAGCGCCGTCCCCAGTTCGCATGGTCAACGCCTGCCGCGTTGTGTGAGCGTGCAGGCTGACCGGGTGATGGTAGGGGATGCGCTGCTCGGCGCTCTGCTCGACGCCCTTGCGCTGCTCATGCCGGTCTCGTGCGCCTCGTGCGAGCATCCCGATCGCTCGCTCTGTGCTGCGTGCGCCGGCGAGCTGAATACCGGCGGGATGTTTCATCAACCTCTGAAAAGTGGCACGGCCCGAGACATCGACGTCGTCTCTGCCCTTCGCTATGAGGGGACGGTTCGCCGCGTCATCCTTGCTTTCAAACAGAACGACCGAACGGATGTCGCTCGCGCGCTCGCTGCGCCGCTCGCGGTTGCGGTGCGGGTAGCCGCCTCGGCGGCCTCGGCGGCCTCGGCGGCCTCGAGCCCAAGCTTTGTCGCCGGCATGGGCACCGCTGCTGGCACTGGCGAGCGCGTCGAGTTGGCCGCGGTCCCGAGCAGCCGTGCTGCATACCGGCGTCGCGGCTACGATCCAGTTCGCATGCTGCTTCGGCGCGCGGGCCTCGCGCAAGAGCGAGTGCTCACTGTCCTCACGTCTGGTTCGCAACAGAAGAAGCTCGGCACACTTCAGCGATTCGAAAACGTCACCGGTTCGATGGCTGCGAGCACCTCGCTCGTCGGTCGCCGGTTCGTGATTGTCGACGATGTTCTGACGACCGGAGCGACAATTTCGGAAGCGGCTCGGGCCATCACTGCGGCGGGAGGAGTCGTCGTCGGTGCCGCAACCCTCGCGTTCACCCCGAGGTTGTTGCCAGTTCGTGACATTCCGCGATCCGAGGACTACCGTGGGGCCAAAGGCGCACAGTGATTGACCGCCTGACACGTGCCTTACCTGCTGGGCGGCTTGCTTGAGTGCAAGGCTGTGCTTGATGGCAAGGAGGCCGACGTGGAGATAACTGTCACCGGACGAAACTTGGGCGTAACGGATCGATTTCGCGAGTACGCGATCGAGAAAGCCGACAAGATCGATCACCTCGCCGATAAGGCCATTGCGTTCGAGATCAAGGTCAGCCGCCATCACGAAACCCGCGGTTCGAGCGGCGACGACCGCGTCGAACTGACGCTCATCGGTCCGGGTCCACTCGTTCGAGCGGAATCGGCCGGTCCGGACAAGTACGCCGCTTTCGATCTGGCGATGGCGAAACTGGTCGAGCGCATCCGCCAGTCGAAGGATCGCAAGAAGGTGCACCGCGGCAACCATCGTCCGGTTTCGTTGCGCGAGGCTTCGGCCGACGGTTTTCGCGTCGTCGACATCACGCCGGTGAGCCCCGACGTGATCGAACGCGTCACGACTGGGTCGATCCCGGTCGTGTCGGCCGCCGAGCCCGAGCAGGTTGACTATTCGCCCGTAGTGATTCGCCGCAAAGTCTTCCCAACGACGCGCATGACTGTCGAGGATGCCCTCGACCACATGGAACTCGTCGGCCACGACTTCTTTCTCTTCATCGACGCCCAAAGCGATCGACCAAGCGTCGTCTACCGCCGCACGGGCTGGGACTACGGCGTAATCGGCCTCGAGGAGGAAACGGTCCCCGCGCTCAAGCGCTCGCGCCGCTGACAACTGCGACCCACCCCGAC
>CAZCOC010000280.1:0-1773 GCA_964500075.1 uncultured Salinibacterium sp. | reverse complement strand
CGGCAAAACCAACCTTGCCATGCTCCGGTCGACCGTTCCGGGCTGGACTGTCGAGACAATCGGTGACGACATCGCTTGGCTCGGCCGCGGCGTCGACGGCAAACTCCGCGCCATCAACCCGGAAGCCGGCTTCTTCGGTGTTGCACCCGGCACCGGATGGTCGACCAACGAAACAGCAATGCACACGATTTCGGGCAACACACTTTTCACCAACGTTGCATTGACCGACGACGGTGACGTCTGGTGGGAGGGGATGACCGAGACGGCGCCCGACCACCTCACCGACTGGGAGGGCAACGACTGGACTCCAGCATCTCATCGCCCAGCTGCCCACCCGAACGCTCGATTTACCGTGGCAGCACGTCAGTGCCCTATCATCTCGGATGACTGGGAAGACCCACGAGGCGTCGTCATCGACGCGATCATCTTCGGCGGTCGCCGCGCGACCAACGTGCCGCTAGTGGTGGAGGCACGGGATTGGGAGCACGGTGTCTACCTGGGCGCCACGATCTCATCCGAGCGCACCGCGGCCGCCGAAGGCAGCATCGGCGAGTTGCGGCGAGACCCGTTCGCGATGATGCCGTTCGTCGGCTACAACATGGCAGATCACTGGGCGCACTGGCTCAACGTCGGCAAGGAGTTGCGCGGCTCCGGCACCGTGCCACGCATCTTTCAGGTCAACTGGTTTCGCAAAGGCAAGGACGGACGATTCTTGTGGCCAGGCTTCGGCGAGAATTCTCGAGTGCTCGAGTGGATGCTTGAACGAGTGGACGCTCAGGTGCCAGCTACCGAAACCGCACTCGGATTCGTACCAATCGAGCACGGGCTCAACACTGTGGGCCTCGACGTGCCGCAAGAGGACCTCAACGAGCTCTTCCACATCGACCGTGAAGCGTGGCTCGCCGAAGCGGACCTCACAGAGCAATTCTTCGACACCTTCGGTGCACGCGTTCCGGCGGCCATGACGGCCCAACTAGCGACCCTTCGCGCGAAGCTGCACTAGCCTCGGCTCGCGACAACCCAACGTTTCGCTGGGGTTGCTCGTCTCAGAAGGTATGACGACACCTTCACTCTCGGAGTCCCTTTCGTCGTGGACAATGGACGCGAGGTCGAGGAGGCAACCGGTGGCGGGAACCGCGGAACGCGCACCAGAGTGGCACACCCTCGTGGCTCGACTGGTCGACGAGCGCGGCGAAGCGCTCACCCGCTATGCCTACTTTGTCTCTGGTGACCGCGACGGAGCATCCGATCTGGTGCAAGATGCTCTGGTGAAAACCTTCGGTCGCCTGCGCAACGGCTTCACGATAACGAGTGCTGAGGCCTACGTGCGCCGCACAATCCTCAACAGCCATCTCGATGCTGGTCGCCGGTCGACGCGCTGGCGCAAGATCGCGCACCTCCAATACAGTCCCGAACTCGACGAGCCGAAGGATGCCGCCACCGAGGCCCGATTGGACCTCGAGCGCCAGCTCATGCGGCTTGCACCGCGCGAGCGGGCTTGCATCGTGCTGCGCTACTACGACGATCTCAAAGTCGACGACATCGCGGCGACCCTCGAAATTAGCTCCGGTGCAGTCAAGCGCTATCTGAGCGACGCGTTGGCGAAGTTGTCGATCAGCCTCCGAGAGCCGGACGACGATCGCGCTGACCCGGGTACTTCTAGCATCGCCGGCTCGAGAGGATAACCGAATGCCAACCGAATCGGAACTGCGCGACCTGCTGTCTCGCCCGCAACCCAACAGCACCATCGACGTCGATGCCATCATCAAGCGC
>CAZCOC010000279.1:0-1777 GCA_964500075.1 uncultured Salinibacterium sp. | reverse complement strand
TGCCGTGTGATTCGTCGCAACGGCAACGTCATGGTGATTTGCAAGTCCAACCCGCGTCATAAGCAGCGCCAGGGCTAGTTCAGCAGTACCGCTAACTCAATACAGAGAACGACAGTAAGAACCCGCACCGTGTTTCTCGCAAACACGGCCGGGGGACACCCAGGGTTGGAGGCCTTGGCACCGCTGTTGTCCATCACCTCCACACGACTCCACAAGGAGATGCCACCATGGCACGTCTAGCAGGCGTCGACATCCCGCGCGATAAGCGCGTCGAAGTCGCACTGACATACATCTACGGTGTTGGCCGCACGAGGGCTCTTAAAACCCTCGCCGACACCGGAATCAGCGGCGAGATTCGCGTCAAGGATCTCACCGACGACCAGCTCATCGCACTTCGTGACTACGTCGAAGTCAACTTCAAGGTAGAAGGTGACCTCCGTCGCGAGGTCGCCGCCGACATCCGCCGCAAGGTTGAAATCGGAAGCTACCAAGGAATTCGCCACCGTCGCGGTTTGCCCGTGCACGGCCAGCGCACCAAGACCAACGCGCGCACCCGCAAGGGACCCAAGCGCACCGTTGCCGGCAAGAAGAAGGCAGGACGCAAGTAATGGCCGCACCGAAGGCTGCCGCGCGCAAGCCACGCAAGAAAGAGAAGAAGAACGTCGCCTTGGGGCAAGCCCACATCAAGTCGACCTTCAACAACACCATCGTGTCGATCACCGATCCATCCGGTGCCGTCATCAGCTGGGCATCGTCGGGTGCCGTCGGCTTCAAGGGTTCGCGTAAGTCGACTCCGTACGCCGCTCAATTGGCTGCAGAGTCTGCCGCTCGTCAAGCACAGGAACACGGTATGAAGAAGGTCGACGTCTTCGTCAAGGGGCCGGGTTCCGGCCGCGAGACGGCGATTCGCTCACTCCAGGCCGCTGGCCTTGAGGTTGGCTCGATCAACGACGTCACTCCGCAGGCGCACAACGGATGCCGCCCGCCGAAACGTCGCCGGGTCTAGATTTATTGGCCGATGGCCACGTTAGGCGCTTTGCGCCCGGCGCGGCCATCGGCTCCTTGCTCACGCTCTCGGGTGTGGGTTGCACGTCATCTCACAACTCAACAGAACGACAGCCCAGCCAGTTGTCGCATTTAGGTGTCATATAGCGGACACCTCGCCGAAAGGAATCACCAGTGCTCATCGCACAGCGTCCCACCCTTGCCGAAGAAAACATCTCAGAGTTCCGCTCGCGGTTCGTGATCGAGCCGCTCGAACCAGGTTTCGGTTACACCCTCGGCAACTCTCTTCGCCGCACCCTGCTGTCTTCAATTCCTGGAGCCGCAGTCACGAGCATCCGCATCGACGGGGTTCTGCACGAGTTCAGCACCGTCCCAGGTGTCAAGGAAGACGTCACCGAGGTCATCCTCAACATCAAGAATCTCGTTGTTTCGAGCGAGCACGACGAACCGATTACCGCCTACCTGCGCAAGCAGGGTGCCGGCGAGGTCACGGCTGCTGACATTTCAGCTCCGGCTGGCGTCGAGATCCACAACCCTGAGCTCGTCATTGCGACGCTCAACGACAAGGCCAAGTTCGAGCTCGAGTTGACGATTGAGCGCGGCCGCGGCTACGTGTCGTCGACGCAGAACCGCAGCGAGTTCAGTGAAGCTGGCCAGATCCCGGTTGACTCGATCTACTCGCCGGTGCTCAAGGTGACATACCGTGTCGAGGCAACTCGTGCCGGTGAGCGCACCGACTTCGACCGCCTGGTCGTGGACGTCGAGACCAAGT
>CAZCOC010000278.1:0-1778 GCA_964500075.1 uncultured Salinibacterium sp. | reverse complement strand
CTGTTGCATGTTGTCTTTCGGTGGCGGGGTTTTTGACGCTGACCGAATGCGCACTGCTACTCTGAGCAGAAGTTGATACGAAGGAAGAGAACCATGGCCAAGAAGCAGTACACCGCCGAGCAGAAGGTCGATCGCCTTCGGATCTATAACGTTGTAGCCGGAAGCCTGCATCTGGTGCAAGCGATTGGCTTCGCCTTCGTGCTGACGATGCTCAGCACCCAAGTGCTATTCCCAGTGACAGCCGACTACCTCGCTGGGCCCCCCGGAGTTCCGATCCCACCGGAGCGTGTGACGGTCTTCGAGGTGAACCTCGGCGCCGGCGTGGTCGCGTTCCTCGCGCTCAGCGCCTTCTTCCACTTCCTGATCTCCAGCCCGTGGTTCTATGGCCGCTACAAGAGTGGTCTGCTTCAGAGCCGTAACTACTTCCGTTGGACCGAGTACTCGCTCAGCTCCTCAATCATGATCTGGCTGATTCTTACCCTCAACGGGGTGACCGACATTGGAGCTCTCGTCGGCCTCTTTGCGGTGAACGCGGCGATGATCCTGTTCGGTGCCTTGCAAGAGAAGTACGAGAGGCCGGGCTCCGGCGGCCTGTTGCCGTTCATTTTCGGATCAATGGTCGGTATCGTGCCGTGGCTCTTGGTGCTGTTTTACGTCCTTCGGCCCGGCAGCGCAAGCGATGAAGGCCCGCCTGCTTTCGTCTACGGCATCATCATTTCGCTGTTCATCTTCTTCAACACCTTCGCCATCAACCAGTGGTTGCAGTACAAGCAGGTCGGCAAGTGGAAGGACTACATCGTCGGTGAGCGCGCCTACATCACGCTGAGCTTGGTCGCCAAGACCGCTCTCGCGTGGCAGGTGTTCTCGGGAGCGATCATCCCGGCCCTCACCACCACCTAGTTCGAAGAGTTCGGCACCGTCCGCTGGGGTGCGCCCGGCGGGACTGCCGTGGCGCTATCCCATTCGCGACAGCGCGCTCATTGCGCTGGCCACGACCTCATCATCGGACCATCCGGCGACCGTGCGAGCGACACTCGAGCTGTTGAACCCCAGCAGAGTCGGCGTGCCGAAGGCCCGATACCCATTCACCCACTGCGCCCACAGGCCAGGGTTGTCCGGGTCGATGAAGTTGATTACGTCGACGTCAGGATTCCAGAACACATCGTCGAACGTGAGCCACAGTTTGTCGAGCAGCCCGCTCGGGAGTGCGGCGAGCGCCGAGTCCTTCGACTCCGGCAGCGGCGGCGAGAACTGCACCGCGCCCGAGGTGAGCACTCCGACTGGCAGAGTGACTACCGCGGCAGTCGCCTGCAATTCTGCCCCTGTGGTGGAGCGCAGGATCACCGTCGACGCGTCATAGAGAATCTCGGCGACCTGCCAGCCCAGCCGCACGTCGAGCCCCTCGGCAAGCTTGTTGACGAGGGTGCCATAGCCGCCGTCGAGTAGCGCGTCACCCCCAAGATACTCGTCGCCTTCGTCGAGAGCGGCGATCGCGAGTTCGTCGGGATCAGCACCGAACTCGTGGCCGATAGCTTGGGTGATGGCCCACTGCTGCTCGGCCGATCGGCTGGCTGGCTGCCCGCCTGACTGGCCGCCGGGCTGCCCGCCTGACTGATCATCGCCGAGCAGCTCAGACAGCGCTCGCGTGTCAGGGTCATCCGCCTCCAGCGCGAGCTCGTACAGAGCATCCGCCTCGAGTTCGGCCGCATCGTCGCCCCCCTCGCTGTTCTCATAGTCGAAAGGGATGAGCTTCGTGCCGGAATCGCTGGCAAGCTTGG
>CAZCOC010000277.1:0-1779 GCA_964500075.1 uncultured Salinibacterium sp. | reverse complement strand
CGTCAGAACCGTCGAGGTGGAGCATCACCAGACGACGCGGCGGGTGGCCAAGATTGTGGACCTTTGCGACCGTCTCCTGTCCGCGATAGCAGCCCTTGTTCAGGTGCACGGCGGAGCGGAGCCAATCGAGTTCGTGCGGGATGGTCTTCTCGTCGGCCTCGGTCGCAAGGCGAGGGCGCCACGCCGCAATGCGGAGCGCCTCGAGCGCCAGGGTCCCGGCCGCAGGGAACTCGGCGAGCGGGTCAGCGCCAGGAGAGGGGCTCCCACCAAGAAGCGCGCGATCAACGAGCACCTCACGGTAGGACCAGTCCGCACCGGGATGCTCGGAGGCGGTCGCGTATTGATGGCCGCCGGCCACGACCGCGTGCCACGGATCTAACCAGACGAGCGGCACTCCGTTCGGTGCTGCGGCAAACGCGTCAAGCGGATGAATCCCACGCTGATCGTCAGCATCAGCACCGGTCGCTTCGAGCGGATGCAGTGCAGCCACGGCAAGCGCGACAGGGGCGGCTCCGCGGACAGCACCCACGGCACCCACGGCACCCACGGCACCCACGGCACCAAGCGCACCAAGCGTCGCGAACTCAGCAGTGCGGTCCGCGACTTCGACGCGCAACGTGAACCGCATGCGATCGAGCCAGGCCAGCAGGGGCTGGGCCTCCGCGGCGTCCACCAACAACCACGTTGTCACGCCGTCATCGATGAGGCGCATGGCGTATTGCACGCGGCCGGTCGGGTCGAGCAGCAGCGTTTCGGCAGACTCGCCCGGCGCAAGCCGAGCGATCGATTGGGAGGTGAGCGAATCCAGCCAGGTGAGCCGGTCGACACCGGACACCGCCAGCACCGCGCGATCGGAAAGGTCCACGATCGCCCGACCCGCAGCGAGCGCCTTCTGTTCGCCCAATGGGTTTCCATAGTGCTCCGGTGGGTTACCGACGGCACCGGCGCGCGCCGCGAAACTACTCGACACGAGCGAGCCGTCCTGATGCATGGGTTCGCAGATCCTGACCGAGCGCTGCGATGTCCCATGCCCACAGCATGTGGCCGTCGACCAACCCGTACAGGCGGGTGGCGGCGACGTAATTCTTGGCGCTCGCGGTGCGCATCACGGCATCCGTCGACAGGTCGATGCGAGGACCCTTCGCGCGACCAACATAGAACTCGTTGACCCCGCCCGGATGCACGATCGAGACCTCGATCTCGAAGCCGCCATCCGAACTTCGCAGCGTCTCGACCGATTGAGCGGTCGTGAACGGTCGAGCACCGATGCCGGGCAGTAGCCCGGGGCCCGGGTCGCCGTCGATTGCCGCGCGGGTCAGTTTCCAGTAGCCGATCTCGGTCACGTGCGGGGTGCGGTCATCGTCGAGCAGCCAGGTATACGAGCTGTAATTGAGGTGCGGCAGACCGTCATGTGTGAAGCTCAGCCGCTGTCCGAACTCAAGCTCGCGCGTTTCATCGCCGACCCGGTAGTTGACGAGACCGGTGCCCTCCCACAGTCCGATGAGCCACGAGAGCGGGGCGAGTTCTGCTGGGATGCTCGTATCGAGATCAATCACTGGTACACCCGTAACCATCCGGGATTATGATCACCACGACGCGCGATTAGCGCTGGCCGCGATACAGGTTGTAAAGCACAACGATCGAGACGAAACCGATCGAAAGCGTCGCGAGCGCCAGGAGACCGAGAAAGAAGAACTCGAGGGCGAGAAGCATGACACCAGTCTAACTGTGCGGCCAGACCAGCTCCCAGACGAGCCAGACCAGCTCCCAGACGAGCCA
>CAZCOC010000276.1:0-1783 GCA_964500075.1 uncultured Salinibacterium sp. | reverse complement strand
CCGTTCGTTCCGGACTCGCGCTTCCGGACGGTCTTGCGACCCTGTCGCGCAGCGGACCCGCTGCGACACGCGAACCATTTCGCCAGTTCGAGAAGGAGTATCGCCTCACTGGCAACTTTTCGCTGTGCCTGGATGATCTCAAGAAGCGATTGGCCGACCCGGTTGCCGACCGCATTCTCGAAACGCTCAGGATGTCGCGCGAGGTTGGCGGCAGCGAACTCACGACCGTGCTGCGCAATCTCAGCGCCTACCTCCGTCAAGAGGCCGCAATGCGTGCCGAACTCGAAGCCAGACAGTCGTGGGTCATGAACGCCGCCAAGCTCGGCGTCGCGGCGCCGTGGGTTGTGCTGCTCTTGTTGGCAACCCGACCGGAGGCGGCTGCGGCATACAACTCAAGCGGTGGGGTCGCGCTCATTATCGGCGGACTCGTGGTCTCGATCGCCGCCTACCGCGTGATGATTGGCATCGGTCGATTGCCAGAAGAGCGGCGGTGGTTCGCGTGACGCCGACGCTTGCGTGGGCCGTACTGGCGGGTGTCGTACTCGGCTTCGGGCTGTGGAGCATTATCAGCTTGGCTCCAAGAATGAGCGGTCCGCGGCTTGCGCGACGAATCGCGCCGTATTTGGCGGATGTCTCGGCTGGCGCCCGCGAGTCACTTGCGCCGCCAGCATCCGGACCATTGCCGGTCGTTGCCGTGCTTATCGAACCGCTCGTCATGGCGGGCCGGGACGCCCTCGCGGCGGTTCTCGGCGGTGACGAGTTGCTCGCTCGCAGACTGCGCCAGTCGGGTTGGGGCCAGACCGTCTCCGCGTTCCGGTCACGTCAGTTGTTGTGGGGTGCGGTCGGGGCCGCGTCAGGCATCGTCGTCGCCATCGCGGCCTCCCGTGTCGCAGGCATCAACGGTGTACTCCAACTCGGAGTGATCTTGCTCGCGACCGTGACCGGGGTGCTCGCGCCCGACTATCTGCTCCAACGCAGGTCAAAGCAACGACTTGCACGGCTCTCCGACGAACTCCCGATCGTCCTCGAGTTCCTGACGCTCAGTCTCTCGGCCGGCGAGGGAATTGTCGACGCCGTTCGCCGCATCTCCCGAGTGAGCGCCGGCGAACTTTCGAAGGAACTGGCGGCGGTCGTTGCAGCTGTCGGCACGGGTCTCCCGTTTGGCGAAACCCTTACCCGATTGGCGCACGATCTCGAGTTGCCGGCCTTCACCCGATGCGTTGATCAGATTGTTGGCGCCCTCGAACGCGGCACGCCCTTAAGCGAAGTGCTGCGCGCGCAAGCCCAAGACGCGCGCGACGACGCAAAGCGCGAACTCCTCGAACTTGCTGGCAAGAAAGAGGTCGCAATGCTCGTTCCGCTCGTGTTCATGATCCTGCCGATCACCATTGCATTTGCAATCTTCCCCGGGATTTTCGTGCTGCAGGTCGGGTTCTGAACGAGTAACCAATAGGAGAGGTAATGATGAAACAGGGGCTGTTAAATTGGCAGGCTTGGAAGAATGAGCAAGGGGATGTGCCGGGCTGGGTGTTGATCACGCTTATGACGGCCGGCCTCGTGATTATCATCTGGGGGCTCGCCGGCCCAGCGTTGAGCTCAGTGTTCGAGCAGGCCATCGAACGCGTGACCGGGTTCTGAGGTAGGCAGATGCTAGCATTGCTAGCAGATCGATCCGAGGAGCGCCACATGTCCACCATCACAGTTCGGAGCCTTGACGAGGACGTGGTTCGCCGCCTCAAGCTTCGGGCCGCGGCATCCGGTCGCTCGATGGAGGCGGAGGTGC
>CAZCOC010000275.1:0-1799 GCA_964500075.1 uncultured Salinibacterium sp. | reverse complement strand
GGATGATTCCGACCCGCAAGACGGAGGATCTGCTGTTGGGGTCGTGGGAGCTGATCCAGCAGATTGGTCGGGTGCCGCGGCGGCTGATCTGGGACAACGAGCCCGGCATCGGGCGTGGGAAAAGGCACGCGGAAGGTGTTCCCGCGTTCATGGGAACCCTGGCAACGAAGCTAGTGTTGCTGCCGCCGAGGGATCCGGAATCCAAGGGTCTCGTCGAGCGACGCAACGGGTGGTTCGAGACCTCGTTCATGCCCGGGCGCTCGTTCATCTCGCCGGCGGACTTCAACGAACAGTTCACCGACTGGCTCGGCAGGGCTAACCAACGAGTGGTGCGCACGACCAAGGCCGCGCCCATCGATCGGTTGGATGCGGACCGGGCTTGGATGCTGCCGTTGCCGCCGATCCCGCTGCATCTGGGTTGGCGCAACAGGGTGCGTCTGGGCCGCGACTACTACGTCCGCCTTGACACGAACGACTACTCTGTTGATCCGGCCATGATCGGGCGCCTCGTTGATGTCACCGCTGATTTGGATCGGGTGCGGGTTCGCGCGGACGGGCGCATCGTCGCCGATCATGTCAGGGTTTGGGCGCGTGGGTCAACGATCACCGATCCCGTCCACGTCGAGACTGCTGCCAGGCTTCGCAAACAGTTTCAGCAGCCTCGGCCCGTTCACCTCGCAGACGATCTGACCCGCGATCTGGGCGACTACGACCGCGCGTTCGGCCTGACCGGTGAGGCGATCTGATGGCCACCACGACAGCACCTCCGGAGTCGGTGAAACAGATCGCCTACCTCGCAGCCGCCCTCAAAGCACCACGGATTCTCGAGGGCGCGAGCAGGCTTGCAGACCAAGCCCGCGATGCAGGCTGGACCCATGAGGACTACCTCGCCACCGTCTTAGAACGCGAAGTGTCGGCCCGCAACGCATCCGGAGCGGAGCTGCGGATCCGCGCTGCGGGGTTCCCAGCCGTCAAGACGATCGAGGATTTCAACTGGGACACCCAATCCGCGGTCCGCCCGCAGGTCGGCTCCTTGACCTCTGGGGCGTTTCTGACCGAGGCCCGCAACGTGGTGCTACTCGGCCCGCCCGGAACGGGCAAAACTCACCTCGCGACCTCTCTTGGAGTCGTGGCCGCCCGGCTTGGGCATCGGGTGTTGTTCGCAACCGCAACCGACTGGGTCACTCGCCTCACCGACGCGCACCGGCACGGCAAGCTCCCCGCAGAGCTGGCAAGGCTTCGACGTTACGGGCTCATCATCGTCGACGAGGTTGGCTACCTTCCCATCGAGCAAGACGCTGCGAACCTGTTCTTCCAACTCGTCTCATCCCGCTATGAACACGCCTCCCTGATCCTCACCAGCAACCTGCCGTTCTCCAGCTGGGGTGGGGTCTTCGGCGACCAAGCTGTTGCGGCCGCGATGATCGACCGCATCGTCCACCACGCCGACGTGATCACGTTGAAAGGCGCCAGCTACCGCCTCCGCGGCAGAGGCATCGACAGCCTCCCCAGCACCCGCACCACAGCCCACGAAACAGAGAACTAGACTGCCGGAAACCGTTCACTTTTCAAGCGTCGGAAACGACCAGAATTCGAGCGTCGTCGACACTTGGAACTGGTTGCGCCTAGTCACGGAACTCGCGGCACTCCAACGTGGCACCGTGGCCGATACCCGCCGATCGCGCACCTCAGCCAGCATCTTTGCATCGCGATGCCTGCCCGATGACGAAAACTTGCTCGATGCCCTCGTGACGAGCGCGCTAAACGACTTCGCGGCTGGAGATGTGGCGAGCGCTCGC
>CAZCOC010000274.1:0-1800 GCA_964500075.1 uncultured Salinibacterium sp. | reverse complement strand
TCTCAGGAGACACCATCTCCGCCATCGCTTCGCGCTTCGGAATCACCACGCAAGCGCTGCTCGACGCCAATGGATTGTCGTGGTCGAGTGTCATCTACGGCGGGCAGAACCTCGTCATTCCTGGCGTGACAACACCTCCACCGAGTCCACCCGCTGGTGTGCAGAGTGTCGCTGGCCTCACTGACGATATGGCAGGCCACGCGCGGACCATCATCCAGGTTGGCCGCGAACTTGGGGTTCCCGACTACGGCATCGTCATCGCGCTCGCCACCGCGATGCAGGAGTCTAGCCTCAGAAACCTCGACTGGGGCGACCGCGACTCGGTCGGTCTCTTTCAACAACGACCGAGCTCCGGCTGGGGGTCTGTCGAGCAACTCACTACGCCTACCCATGCCGCGCGACTATTTTACGGCGGCCCAAGCAACCCGAACAGGGGCTACACCCGTGGCCTTCTGGACATTCGCGGGTGGGAGTCAATGGCGTTGACACAGGCCGCGCAGGCCGTGCAGATCTCCGGTCACCCGGATGCCTACGCAAAGTGGGAGCAGTCAGCTCGGTCCTGGTTCGCGCAACTCGGTTAGGTCGGCCGGCTCGGCACCGTGTCGATGATCGCTGAGCGCCGAGCAAACTTTAGACTCAGACAGTGACCGTCAACAGTACCGACCCGATGATCGGTCGCCTTCTCGACGGTCGCTACCAGGTTCGGTCACGCATCGCTCGAGGCGGCATGGCTACCGTCTATTTGGCGACCGATCTTCGACTTGAGCGTCGCGTCGCCGTGAAGATCATGCACGGACATCTCGCCGATGACAGCAAGTTCAAGGAGCGTTTCATCCAGGAAGCGCGCTCGTCCGCGAGGCTGGCGCATCCGAATGTTGTCAATGTTTTCGACCAGGGTCAAGACAGTGACATGGCCTATCTGGTCATGGAGTACTTGTCTGGAATCACCCTGCGTCAACTCCTCGACGAGCATCACGTGCTCACGACCGAGCAAACCCTCGACATTCTCGAAGCAGTGCTCGGTGGACTTGCCGCGGCGCACAAGGCGGGCATCGTGCACCGTGACTTGAAGCCCGAGAACGTGCTGTTGGCCGACGATGGCCGCATCAAGATCAGCGACTTCGGTCTTGCCCGCGCCGCCACGGCGAACACCGCGACCGGTGCTGCTCTACTCGGCACCATCGCGTACCTCTCCCCCGAACTCGTTACCCGCGGCGTCGCTGACACCCGCAGTGATATCTACGCCATCGGCATCATGATGTACGAGATGCTCGTCGGCGAGCAGCCATTCAAGGGCGAGCAGCCCATGCAGATTGCCTACCAGCACGCGAACGACTCGGTTCCACGGCCGAGCGCAAAGAACCCAAAGGTGCCAAGCGAGCTCGACGAGGTCGTGCTGTGGGCGACTGACCGCAATCCGGAAAACCGCCCGAAGGATGCTCGGGCCCTGCTTGACCAACTCTTCGAAATCCACACCTCGTTATTGTCTGCAACCTCGACCGGTGCCACGTCGGCGCAGCGCACCATGCTCTTGCCGAGTGCGACCGCCGCTGCCGCGCCAAGTGCAACGGCTGAAACCCAGATTTTAGGTTCACGGGGGCGTGGCGGTGGCCTAGCTACCATCACCGAAACGACAACGACCGGACCATCCACAGCGGACCTCGGCGCGAGCCTCAGCACTAGCTCGCGTGGTCGCGGTCGCGGTGTGCTCATCGCCGTTGTCATTGCCGCGATCGTCGGCGGAGCGTTCGCAGCTTGGTACTTCTTGGCCGGGCCCGGCGCCTCCGTGAGTATTCCGGC
>CAZCOC010000273.1:0-1802 GCA_964500075.1 uncultured Salinibacterium sp. | reverse complement strand
CCAACTCGGTCGAGGATGAGACGGCGCAGCAGGTCGCGAACGAGGGCCAGATCGATGAGTACACCAGCATTGTCGAACAGCTCACGGGAGCGGATGCAGTCACGTGGACTCTCAGCGGAACTGTGTATCACTTGTGCGCGGATACATCCGCGGTCAACCAAGAGTCCGCTGATAACCAGATCTACGCCGGCACGGTGTCCGATGCGCACACCGCAGGCAAGGCTGGCCTGACTCTGCAGGTTTCGCAGGAACTCGAAGAGTGCGGTCTTGCGGCTCCAGAGAACCTCACCGAAATCGAAGCCGAGATCCGCGACCTTCGCGCGACCGAGGCTGGGTGATCTCTCGGCGCGGAGCCGCCCAACAGCTCGACATCCCGCTTGAAATGGCACAGCGGCACGGCATTCCGGCCCGCATCACCGAGCAAGAGCTCGCCGCGCTCGATACAAACCCGCCGCCGTGGCTCGCCCAGTCGCGAGCGAATCGCACCGGCGCCAAGTCTGTGTGGGTCGAGCTGCGCTGTGACCTTTGCGGGTCATCCGAACGAGCGCGCCCCAAGAAGTGGTGGCCGAGTTTCACCTACCTGAGCTGCACCGAACACTCACCGCTCGACTTGCCAGCTCCAGAGTCGGGGATGCGACGGGCCGAGTTTGACAGCATCGGTTCCCACTTCGTCGGCATCGTCGACAGTGCAGACACCTAACCCCGCAATTCAGACCCGCTCGTACAACCCCGCGAGCGACGCCTCAATCGTGGGAAAGTTGCCGCTCGTGCGTCCGTGCTCGTTCTTGAGCCGGAATCCGCCCGCCGTGCGAAGGATCGCGCCGGCGACGATATCGGTGATCTGGTGCCGAATGATCCAGTGCCCATGGCCGTCTTCGACAAGCCAGAAGTGCTCGGTGAAATCCACGGTCTCATCTTCGTGGGGTTCGGGGTGCCAGCACCTATTGCACTGTGAACACCGCGTGAATTCCGGTAGAGCGAGACGAAGACTCAGCTGTGCTGCTCGCAGGGCAGGACACACCGCCGGTGCATGTGCCGCTTCTCTCTAGATCGGCTGGGCGAGTTCCCACACGTTGCCCGCTGGATCTTGGAAGGCCGCGGTGCGCACTCCCCATGGTCGGTCGACCGGGCCGTTGATGACCCTGATGCCCTTCTTCGTCAGCGCCTCAACAGAGGCGTCGACATCGTCAACCGTAATCGTGATGAGCGAGCGCGTAGTTAGCGCCGATCCCAGGACTGCTGGCGCCACGACTTCAGGCCCATTCTCAATCTTGAGCAAGTTGACGAGCGTGTTGCCGAAGTCGAACACACACGAGTCCTCGTCCTCATAGTGCACTGGAAGATCAAACGCGGCCAAGTAGAACGCCTTGGTTGCAGTGAGATCTTCCGTGAAGAGGGTGATGGTCGTGATCGCGTTGGGCATATCGACACGATAGTCCCGGGCGGAGCCGCGCCGAGTAGATCGCGGGGTGTAGCGCAACGACGCAGCTCTTCACCATCGCAGGAGTCGCACGGCGCGAGTTTCCCCGAACATTGCCAATTCCCGAGTCGGTGCGGAGCGTCATCACTCTGTCGACGCGATCGACTTCGCCGCAAGCGCGGGCATAACTGGCGTGCTGTTGGAGGGGGTCTATCTGCCCGCGCGGGATCCTGCTCTCGTTATTCAGGCGGATCGACTTCGTCCGAAGTAGTTCTTCCTCATCGACAAGAGGTGACATAAACAATGACAATGACAATGACAATGACAAAGACGAAGCCAACAACAGAGACAGATTCAGACTTCGACCTCGAAGCGTGGCTGG
>CAZCOC010000272.1:0-1803 GCA_964500075.1 uncultured Salinibacterium sp. | reverse complement strand
ACGAAGACCCAGAACACATTCTTCGGTGCAGAACGACGCTCGGCTACCGGAATGAACTCAACACCGGTCTGTTCTACATGCCCGAATCCATCAGGAGTACGAACCTGCTCGAGCGTGTTCCGTGTAACGGCTGAACCATCCGCGTTAAGCAGATGGTCGATATTCTGCGACGACTCATTCATGTGCGAACTCCTCAAACCTCGACATTTACGGGCGATTAACTGACTGAAAATTCAGTCAGTACCCAGACTCTAATCTTGCTCACCGCAATAAGGCAAGACCAGGCAGCGTTTTGGCACAAAGCGAACTGACGCGAACTGGGGCTGTCATCGTTCAGAGCCGACGACACGATCGATGGAACTGCTTGTCGCCGCGGCAGTCGGAGTGCACGAACTAGGCCATCAAAAAGAGACGCCCACAATAGGCTCCGGTCTCTGGACGGCGATTTCGGTTCACGCGGCGGGGCAATCGGACAGTTTTCCCGCTGTGGTAGGCGTGCTCGGCTGGGGCCACTTACGGGATTGTTCTTGACCGCTCGATCGGGCGAAGCGCACCGTTGCGGTATGAATGAATATCTGATCGGATACGCTCGCGTATCCACGAACGAGCAAGATCTCGCCGCCCAACGAAACGCCGCGGAATCCCTCGGCGTCAGATCGAGTCTGATCTACACCGACCACGGACTGACCGGGCACGACCCGGCCTATGGGAAGGTGGGCTGCATGCAGGAACGGCGACACATTAGTCGTTCCCAAACTTGACCGGTTGGCGCGCTCACTTCGGGACGCAAAAGACATCGTGGACGAACTCACCGTCAAAGGCGTCCAGCTGAGCATCGGAGGATCTGTCCATGACCCGACGGATCCCTTTGGGCGGCTTCTATCCAATGTCCCAGCGATGGTGGCAGAGTTTGAATCCGATCTCATACGCGCTCGAACGCGCGAGGGGATGCAAGTGGCGAAAGCCAAAGGTGGTCTGCGTGGCAAGCAACCCAAACTAGCGGTGGCCCAGCAACGTCATGTGATGGAAGTCCACCGTGTACCGCACGGTTCAACGACAATCCGTCGAGCGCTGAAGAAGACTTCTGTGGGCTCCCGTTGCCGAGTCAAACGACCCTGCAACGGGACAGCCAGAACGACGGCTCAGCGGAAACTGTTCCGATGGCCGAGCTTTCCGCCTGCCGGCTCTTTAGGAACCTGTCGCAGAACCCAAAATGTACACGCGTGGCCCCTGTTCTACAGAAATGGCTTTACACGTACAACTAAGTCATGTCGACCGCCAACCAGCTCAGCGTCTCAGACGAGCGCGATGAGCTCGCCTCGATCATCAACCGCGCCCAAAGCGACCACGCGCCCGCCTCTTGTCGCGCCGGGGACGCCGAGTTGCTCACAACGTCCGTGGGAAGAACACCTACGCGGCGGTAGCCGGCGCCGGAGGCGGAACAGGCGCCGGTAGCCACGCAGCGAACAGCGAGCGAGGGATCAGCGTTGCGCGAAGCATCGCGACGAACCCGGCATGGCGGCGCATCCCGCGTATCACGAGCAGAACGTCATCGGTGACTGCGTCGACGTCGGCGCCCGGCTCAGCACTGTTGCCCGCGAAGGACTGTTCCTCGACTGCGGCACGCACCCGTTTCAGCGCCTCGCGACCGCCATCATCCAGCTGCGCCCCGAGCTCAAAAGCGAGTTGGCGGGGGGTGGTGTTGCCGTCGAGGGGTAGACGCAGGTCATCCGCCGTGTCACGCAGTTCAAGCCAACCCGACACGGCATCCCCCGTGTCGGGTTGGCTTGAACTGCGTGACAC
>CAZCOC010000271.1:0-1806 GCA_964500075.1 uncultured Salinibacterium sp. | reverse complement strand
ACTGGCCGTGGATCAGCCTGCACGACGAAGCCGCTGCCATCCGTCATCTGCTCGCTTCGAGCCTCGCAGGCGTCGTCAACCTTGCCGGGCCAACGCCCGCAACCTCGGAACAAGTGACTCGCGCCCTCGCGAAGGCATTTGGCAGGTGGCACCTGTTCGTCGTTCCTGAGTTCGCGTTGAAGGCACTCGGCGACGCAGGCAACGATCTGTTGCTTTCGAGTGAACGTGTCGAACCTGTTGCACTTACGAATGACGGGTTCGAGTTTCGTCACAGCACGGTGGATGCCGCGATCGCGGCGTTCATCAGTCGCTAAGCCCGCGCGCCAGCGCAATCGCTCTGCGGGTGGCCCAACGCGCTCGCGATCGGTCACCGCTGGCGTCGTATGCAAGGCCGAGCCGCAACCAGGAACGCCAGGACTGCGGGTCGGTCTCCACCTCGGTCTTGTACTGCGGAAACTCGGCGTCTGCCGCACTCGGATCAATCCGACCGCTCGGTAGCCGCGGAAGATCGTCAATCGGCAGGCCGCCCTCTGAGCCAAGGCGCGCAACAAGTCGTTCACCACGAATGACAAACGCGATCTCGGCCACGAGCAGCCATCCTCCGATGAGCGGCAACACCGCCAGTGCCACCCCAAGCGCCTTCGCGGTGGCGTTGTCCGAGAGGATCAGGAGCACCGCGTACTGCGCCGCAACGCCAAGATACAGCGCAAGTAGCGCGGCCATAATGATCGCCCCGAGGCGGGCGCTCACGGTGCTGTATGGTCGCGGTCGAGCCCCAGATCCATGAGCTTGTCGAGCCCGACGGTGACTCCGATCGCCGAGCGCGTTGCACGCAACGCCAACAGGATTCCGGTTTCGTACGAGCTCGGGTCAATCGTCTCGTGGCTGATGGTCAGCAGCTCGCCGGTTCCACCGAAGATCACGTCCTGCCGCGCCAGCACCCCCTGCATTCGCAGACTATGAATCGGGATGCTCGAAACTTGCTGGCCGCGCGCACGCTGGTCGACGTGAGGAGCAACGACCGGACCGAGCTCGGCTCGAGCCTGACCAATCAACTCCGCTGTGCGCACAGCGGTACCGGACGGCGAATCCACTTTGCTTGCGTGATGAGCCTCGACGATCTCGATCGATTCAAAGAATCGGCCAGCCATCGCCGCAAAACTTGTCGCGAGCACCGAACCAATCGAGAAGTTCGGCACAATGACAACGCCGACACCCGGCTGAAGCGCGACTTCGTGCTCAAGGGAGGCAATACGCTCGCGCGACCAACCGGAGGTGCCGACGAGTACGTTCATTCCGTTGCTCACGGCGTATTCCACGTTTCTTTGGGAAGGACCAGGTGCCGTCACGTCGACGACGATGTCGGCGCCGAGGATGCTGGCTAGCTCGCCTTTCGAGCCCAGCTGGGCACCAAGCTCGAACTCCGGCCATTCAGTGACTAAGCGCGAGATCAGCATGCCCATACGCCCGGTGGCACCGACAATGGCGACGGTCGTTGTCATTGGGCCAATCTATCAACTCCCACCAGTCCAGCCAGGAACGTCTAGTACGGCTGCTGGTCCGGGAGCCCGGTTCGCAGCTCCGGTGGCAAGTGCCCGAGATCGTTATGGGCAACGAGGACGGGCGGCTTCGCGCTGCGGACGCGGATGATCGTGAGGCCGCAGTTGGCCTGATTCACCCCGAGCCAGCGCCAGGCTGGCGCGTCAAAGACTTCGCGCACAAACCAAGCGATGACAAAGTTGTGCGTGATCAGCAGATCGTGCCGGTCTTCGCGCGCTGGTGCCAAGAACTCGGCGACAGCATCCG
>CAZCOC010000270.1:0-1825 GCA_964500075.1 uncultured Salinibacterium sp. | reverse complement strand
GCGCGAAGACGGACGCCAAGGCATCCCAGAAGACCGATGTCATCTCTGCGACCATCGCTGGCCCAGCACTGCTCGCGCAAGCGCTTGACGACCTCAAGGCCGTTGGCCGAATTGCGACGGTCGAGTTCGTTGAGGCCGAAACGATCGAGGTGCGCAACATTGTGCTCGCGGAGGTACCAGAATGATCCGCAACATCCTGCCGACTGACCGCTCGTCATGGGAGCAACTGTTTCTGGCCTACGGCGTGTTCTACGAGACCGCGTTTGAACCGCACGTCATCGACGGCGTCTGGGCTTGGTTGATGGATGCCGCGGCGCCCGTGAGCGCCGTTGTCGCGGTGGCCGACCCGGGCGACAAGGCGAGCAACGCCGCGGCTGCTGACCGAGCCGGTGGCGTCGCCACGCCCGTGATCGGCTTCGCTCACTACCGACGCACTGTCGATACCTTCACTGCCGGCCCCGCTTGGCACCTCGATGATCTGTTCGTAGACCCGGACGCGCGCAATGGCGGCTACGCCACCGCGCTCATCCAAGCCGTCACCGAGCGTGCCGCGGCTGCCGGCGGTGGCACACTTCGGTGGATCACGGCGGCTGACAACCTTGCTGCGCAGCGCATTTACGACCGCGTGGCGAACCGCACCACGTGGGTGACGTACGAACAGGAGACCTGATGCAACTTGGTACACGTTGGCGCGTTGGATCTGCGCCTCCGACGAAATTGGCTGAACCGGTGCTCGCCGCCATCGCCGAGGTTGAGGTCGAGCTGGCTGATGTCGACACGGTCGGCTGGTCGTGGACGCTCACGTGGCTCGAGGGTCGACCCGTGGTCGAGCTTGACGATGGGACGAGCATCCGAGTTGGTCACGACGGAACAGTCGCTGTGCACGGGCCGGACGCTGTGACCGACTGAGGTGAATAAGCTCGAAGAGTGACCAACCCATTCTTTGAGCCAAGCACCCTCCCGTACGGTATGCCGCCGTTCGCCGACATCTCGGACGAGCACTACCGCCCAGCGTTCGATCAGGGGATGGCCGAGCAACTCGCAGAGGTGCAAAACATCACCCGGCGTCGCGACGTGCCGAGCTTTGAGAACACGATGATTCCGCTCGAACGAAGTGGGCAAATCCTCGATCGAGTCGCCACAGTGTTCTTCAACAAATCATCGGCCGATAGCAACGACTTCACCGACGAGCTGGAGGAGCAGATCGCTCCCAAGCTCGCCGCACACTCCGATGCGATCAAGCTCGATGCCGAGCTGTACTGGCGAATCAAGACTATTCACGATCAGTTGGCCGAGCTTGGTCTTGACCCCGAGTCGAACTATTTGGTCGAGCGCTACTACATCGAGTTCACGGTCGCCGGGGCTGGCCTTGACGAAACCGAGAAGGAAAGGCTTCGCGACTACAACCAGCGCCTGTCGACGCTGACAACGCGCTTCGAAAAGAACTTGCTTGCCGACACAAACGATCTGGCAGTCGTGATCGACGACGTGATCGAGCTTGATGGACTCGAGCCGGGAGAGATCTCCGCCGCTGCCGAGGCCGCCAAGGATCGCGGGCTCGATGGCAAGTACCTCATCACTCTTGTGCTGCCGACCGGGCAGCCGTATCTGTCGTCGCTGAAGAACCGCGAGGTGCGCGCGCGCATCATGGCGGCCTCGCGCGCTCGCGGGAGCCGGGGTGGCGAGTGGGATAGCAGCCAGCTCGTGCTGGAGATCACCAAGCTCCGGGCCGAGCGGGCAGCGTTGCTCGGGTTCGACTCGCATGCAGCGTGGGTCATCGCCGACGAAACGGCAAAGAATCCCGCGAATGTTGCCGAGCTGCTCG
>CAZCOC010000269.1:0-1834 GCA_964500075.1 uncultured Salinibacterium sp. | reverse complement strand
GGTTCTGGCATGCCCACCATCGTGCCGTTCAAGGGCGTCAGCCCAACCGTCGCAGCATCCGCTTGGGTCGCACCGAACGCAACGCTTGCCGGTGCCGTCACCCTTGGCGAGCGGGCGAGTGTGTTCTACGGGGCGGTACTTCGAGGTGACATGGACTCGATCACGATCGGCGATGACACCAACCTGCAAGACAACGTGACTGTGCACGTTGACACCGGCGTACCGACGGTGGTCGGGGCACGCGTGAGCGTGGGCCACGCCGCGGTATTGCACGGCTGCACCATCGAAGACGACTGCTTGATCGGGATGTCCGCCACGGTGCTGAACCGCGTGGTGATCGGCACCGGCTCGCTCGTCGCCGCGGGCTCCGTGGTGCTTGAGGGCACGATCATCCCGCCCCGATCGCTTGTGGCTGGCGTGCCTGCGAAGGTTCGCCGGGCGATCACCGATGAGGAGTTCGCGAAGATTCAGCAGAATTATCGCAGCTACCTTGAGCTGAGTGCGGCGCACCGGATTGCGACCAACTGAGCGGCTAGAACGCCGCAACCCGCAGCAGGATGAGCGCGATGATGGGCAGCATCGTAATCACGATCGCGATCACGGCCAGCACCCGGAAGCGCCCTCGCACGAGGTTGATGATGGCCGTGACGAAAGCGGCCACGAGCACGAGCGCGGCAATGATGAACACGATCTCGTAGGGAAACGCTCCTGAGCCACTGCCGTCGAGGGCAGCGCCGATGCCGATGATGAACGACCAGCTGAGCGCCAAAAAGCCGAGTAGCGCGGCGACAAGTGGTGCCACTCCCCAGAAGGTCCTCACCTCCTCAGCCTACGAGTCCCTGCACGAACACGTGCGGAGTGAAGCCGGTCAGGTCGCCGATGCCCTCGCCTTGACCGATCAGCTTGATCGGAATGCCCGTCTTCTCTTGCACCGCAAGCACAAAACCGCCTTTTGCGGAGCCGTCGAGCTTGGTGATGACGAGCCCAGTAACACCGGCGTGCTCGATGAAGGCTTCGGCCTGGGCGAGACCGTTCTGACCGGTCGTCGCGTCGAGCACCAGGAGCACTTCTGCGATCTCGGTCTGCTTTTCAATCACGCGGCGAATTTTGCCGAGCTCGTCCATGAGTCCACTCTTGGTCTGCAACCGCCCGGCCGTGTCGATGATTGCGATATCGATGCCTTCGCGCTGAGCACGCTCGACAGTCTGAAAGGCGACGGATGCCGGATCCTGACCCTGCTGCTGCGGACGCACAATCTCAGCGCCCCCTCGCTCTGCCCAGGTCGCCAATTGCTCGACGGCGGCGGCACGAAACGTATCTGCAGCCCCGACGACGACCGTGCGCCCGTAGCCGGTGAGGAACTTGGCAAACTTGCCGATGGTGGTTGTCTTGCCGACCCCGTTGACACCGACGACCAGCACGACCGCAGGGCGAGCCGTCAGGCGCAGCGTCGGGTCGAGGCGCGCTAGGCGTTCCTCGAGAGTCTCGCGGAGCATCCGCCGCAGGTCTGCTGGATCGGTCGTGCGGTACTTGGCGACGTTGGCCCGCAGCTCATCCACTACCGAATCGGCTATGTCTGGCCCAAAGTCGGCCGAGAGCAGCGCGTCTTCGAGCTGCTCCCAGGTGTCGTCGTCGATCGTGGCGCGGGCGAACATGCCCTTGAGCGCGCTCGAAAGCGACCACGATGCCATTCGCCAATGCTAGAGCGTGGTGCTCAGGTTCTCGCGAGCGCCTCGATGTCTTCGCGGAACTCCTCCGCCACCACAGACGAGACCGTTGCGCGGGTTTTGGCGATCGCTGCCAAGTAGTCCTCAGTGGATGGACCCACGATGGT
>CAZCOC010000268.1:0-1835 GCA_964500075.1 uncultured Salinibacterium sp. | reverse complement strand
ACCATTGTGAAGGTCGCGCGTGCGCTCGGGCTGACGATCTCGTTTCACGCCATCGCCTGACGTTGCATCCGTGCGATGGCGCGGCGCAGAGCATCCGATCGATACAGCGCTCGCTCATGCTTCCCACCTCCTGAAGACCGGAGGGACATGATCGATGAGATCACCACCGCAGACCGCGAGCACTCATGATTCTTGATGCGCGAAGGTAACCTTGAGGAATGGCATCAGTCGCCGCGAAGAAGGTTCGAATCCAGGACGTCAAGCCGTATGACGCGCCCTCGAGCCTTGACGAATTGTGCGGACCAGGCACCGGCGCCGTTAGCCTTCCCCCGTGGGTGTATTGGGGGCCGGATTCGACCTTCGACCTCAAGTCGCCGGGAAACACAGTGGCTGCCTACCAAGCAGTGATTCAAGAGGGCCGCGTCGTCGATCAGGTGCAGATACTGAACCGCGACATCTTGATCGCGATGTGGCCGAAACTGACGATGCCTGCTCGCGTGCGTCACTTGTGGGAAGGCCGCTTTCCGGAACTGGTGCCCGAACAGTGACGTCGGAGAAGGATCTCCAGCGTGCCGTTACTCAAACGGCGCTCCGAGCGCTCATGGGCACGCCGTTCGCGCTGGCCGGCTCGGGGGCAATTCGCGAGCACGGCATCATCGATCGACCGACCCAAGACATTGACCTGTTCACTTCGGATCCGGACGCCTCTCGTTTCGGGTCCGCTGTGTCTGCTGTCGTCGCCGAGCTCAGGTCTGTCGGCCACTCGGTCGACGAAATACGCCGTGTCGAGCAGTTCGCTCGGTTACACGTCACGACAGCACAGGGGCGGTTCGTCGAAATCGACATGGGCGTTGACTCGCGCGAAGCAGAGGCAGTGACGCTGTCACTCGGGCCTGTCTTGAGCCTTGGAGACGCGGTGGGCAACAAAGTCGGTGCTCTATTTAGCCGGGCCGAAGCCCGCGACTACATCGATGTGGACGCCATTCGCACTTCAGGAAGATTCACCGACTCCGAGCTGATTGACGCTGCACAGAGCCGCGACCGGGGTTTCGAGGTGGGGATGTTCGCGAAGCAGATTGACGGGGCTCAAAAGCTCAGGCTGGAGCAGGTCGAGAGATATCGGGTGTCGCAATCGCAGCTCGACGCGATAAAGGTGCGCTTCGGCGAGTGGGCTTTCGCTCTTCGCGCGCTCGACTAGAAGTGGCGACCCGCACGTGCCGGGAGTATCGACGCGATGGTTGTGTGCACTTCCGGAATCGCCGCGCGCTAAGACATCGACGGAAAGTGGCGAGCTGATGGCGACATCGAGCATCCAGGTCCAAATTGTCGCTACAGCTAAGGGGAGATGCCATGGTGACGCGAAAGAGTTTGTGTTACGCCGAGAACGGCACCGGGCCGCCCACCTTGACGGCATGATCTGCGTCGGCGGTGTCCTGCGAACCGGCTGGTACGGCGTCTGACCGCGCGAACCCGAGCACCGGGCACCGCGAGTGTCGTAGCGTGAAACCCATGCTGTTGCGCTTTCAACTCGTCGACTCCGCCCCGACAGTTGCCCGCGAGGTCGTACTCGAAGGCTCCACCACGCTCGACGTCGTGCACCTGGTTGTGCAGCGGCTGTACGGCTGGCAGAACGTGCATATGCACCGCTTCGACTCGGCAGACCCGTACCAGCGCCAGCGCACAGACGCACCCGAACCCCGGTCGTGGCTGCTGCCATCGCTGCTCGACGAGTTCGATGGGGAGCCCGACAGCGACACCACAGTGGGTGAGGCGCTCGAGGTCTCAGGCGGCACCCTCTGGTACGAGTACGACCTCGCGGGCAACTGTCGGGGCGG
>CAZCOC010000267.1:0-1846 GCA_964500075.1 uncultured Salinibacterium sp. | reverse complement strand
CAGCACACCGCAGTAGAACATGTAGCGCTCGTCGGGGTCGAAGGTGCCGTCGAAGTCGTCCCAACCGCCACCGAAGCTCAGCAGGTGGTTGCCCCAGACCTTCCAGGCACCATCGCCGAGCACACCGGGGTGCACCGTGTCGATGAGCGTCTCGCAGTACGCGTCGAGTTCGCTGAAGTCAGACGCCTTGGTCGTGACGGGATCGAAGCTCTCGATGAAGTCGGACGAAAGCGCTGTTCCACCGTCGAACACGAGCAGGGACTCGCCATTGTGCGGCTCATCACAGACGACGGGCGGCTGGTCGCCAGGGCCGAAGCGGGTGAAGCACGAGTAGGCCCCGAGCACACCGAGCTCACCCGAGACGAGTCCCGCGACAGAAGCTCCGTCTGGGTGCGCGAGCGCAGTCAGGGTGTTCTCGGCATTCAGCCACGCCACCGAGCAGGTCGTCGTTCGATCGCCCTCGACGAAGGCGTCGAGCGGCGCCAGGGAGTAGTCGATGTAGTACCGGGCCGTCGGGTTGAGGTGCAGATCGTCTCCGCTCACTCCATCGACGGTGACGCCCGACAAGCCTACGGTTTCGCGCAGCTGCTGCTCGCAGACGAACGGCACCCACTCCCAGTAGGCCTCCAGTGAAAAGTCCGCAATGCCAGCGTGCACCGCCTCTGCGCCGAGCTCATCGATTGCGCTCTGCATGTCTGGCCACGAGACGGTACCGACAACGTCGAAGCGATGCTCTGCTTCACACTCGACCACCGAGGTCAGGTCAGCGAAGTCGCCGTCGGCGAACTCGAGGCACGTTCCGCGCGCGAGGCTGCTAGAACTCGCGCAGCCCGCGAGTGCGAGCAACAGACCGGCAATGCAGAGACTGGGGATGAACGTGCGCACGCGAGTTCCTCATGGGTCGCTGCCGCGATTCGGCAGTACGGCGTAAGGCTATGGTGCGCCGTTCCGGTCGGGCGATAGCCCATTTGAGGTATTCCACCACCCAACCCCGCGGCAGCAACCCGTGGTCATTGGCGTAAAGCACCACTCGCACGCGGTCGCGCAGCCCGAGCTTGGCGAGAACGCGGCCCACGTGTGACTTCACCGTCGCCTCGGCCAGGAACTCGCGCGCCGCCGAGAGTTCGCCGGGAGTGCGGGCGTGGCGAGCATCCCGGGCACTGTTGCCGGCAGCGACTTCGGGGTCAATGACGATAGCGGTGCCTGAGCCCGCACCGGGCACTCCCGACCGCACGTGCGCAAGCAGGTCGCTGATCGCGCCGGGAGCGACGACCGCATGCCCGCCGTGCACCACTGGGGCGGCGCGGGTTCTAGCGGCCCGCCGTCTCCGTCGCTCGCGCCCGCTGCCCCCGTGTCCCTCGCGCGGGCACACGCGACCCCCGTCTGACTGGCGTGCGCGACCGCGGCCTCGTTTCGCTGGCGCGCGCACCCGACACTTGCCGAAACTCCAGTTGTGACGGCCAGGCCGGGGTTCTCCGTCACAAGCGGAGTCTGGGTGGCGTTGTCCACCGGTTGCCGCGACGAGTTTGGGCGGGGGCATTGGTTCGGGATGCTCGACCCATGCCAGGACCCACACCGTTGCCTCCACCACTCGACGCCGTACCGTTCCACATCCGGGAGGCGGCCAAGCTCAACGTGCCCCCAGCGCGGCTACGAAGGAGTGATCTCGGGCTCCCCTTCCGCGGGGTTCGCGCGCCCCGACCGGTCGTGACGACCGAGGACCGTTGTCTTGCCTACCTCCCACTGATGCGTAAACACCAGTGGTTCAGCCATTCAACCGCCGCGATACTTTGGGGAATGTGGCTTCCATCACGTGTTCAGCGTGACTCGGCGATTCATGTGAGTT
>CAZCOC010000266.1:0-1878 GCA_964500075.1 uncultured Salinibacterium sp. | reverse complement strand
ATCTACGGCTTCGGCCTCATCGACGCATACGCTGCCGTCACCGCGACGGTGAGCCCCGTGACAGCAAATCCAATGGGCGAATTGAGCGAGTGGATCACGCTCTACCGGCGAGCGGATGCCGCGCCAGAGCCAATTTCGAGCCCACCCGCTGCCACGATCCCGCGGCCCTCCCCGGCTCCGATCGCCACGCAACCGCAGAACCCGCTCGGCGCGATCCTGCCGACCGTTAATATGTTGCGCAACGTCGGACTGCCGCTCGGGGTTGTTGCTCTCTTTGCCGGCGCTATCGTCTGGCTCGGTGTGCGTGGCTTCGGTCGGCTGCGGGCTGCGCGCCCGACAGCGGCGCGCAACCCGACAGCGGCGCGCAACTCCGAGTAGATTGGGGGCGAACTTTAATCCAAGGAGCCCACTACTCGTGACCAAGATTCTGATCGTCGGCGGAGGATACGCCGGCCTCTACACCGCTTTGAAGCTCGAAAAGCTGCTCCGGCGGGGCGAAGCGGAGGTCACCCTGGTTGACCCGTTGCCGTACATGACGTACCAGCCGTTCTTGCCGGAGGTCGCAGCCGGTTCTATCGAGCCACGTCATGCCGTGGTAGCGCACTTGCGTCACTTGAAGAAAACGCATGTCGTCACCGCGAAGGTCACTGATATCGACCACGCCGCGAAGACCGTCACCGTCACGGCCGAGTCCGGCCACTCGTGGCAGCAGTCATACGACGTTATTGTGGTGACGGCCGGCGCGGTCTCGCGTACGTTTCCAATTCCGGGAGTCGCTGACGAGGCGATTGGTCTGAAGACGATCGAAGAGGCGATGGCGATTCGCGATCGCATCCTCACAAACTTCAACAAAGCCGCTTCGCTCCCGCCGGGCAAGGAGCGCGACCGCCTGCTGACCTTCGTTGTCATCGGGGGCGGCTACGCCGGCATCGAGGTCTATGCCGAAATGCGGAGCCTGGCCTCGTCGCTCGTGCGGCTGTACCCCTCGATCAAGTTTGATGACACTCATTTTCACATCATCGAAGCGTTGGGGCGCATCATGCCTGAGGTCTCGCTCAAGACGAGCCTGTGGGTCATCAAGGATCTCGAAAGCCGTGGCGCACAAGTGCACCTCGAGACCCAGCTCACCTCGGTCGTCGGTGGCTTGGTCGAACTGTCAACGGGTGAGAGTTTCGAGTCGGCCACGGTCGTGTGGACCGCTGGCGTCATGGCAAATCCGATGCTGCGCAGCACCGATCTGCCGCTCGAGGAGCGCGGTCGACTTCGTGTGCAGGCCGATCTGCGTGTTGTCAACGATGACGGCGTCGTTGAGGACGCGTGGGGAGCAGGAGACGTCAGCGCGGTTCCGGATCTCACCGGCAAGGGAATCGGCGGCTACTGCGTGCCGAACGCCCAGCACGCTGTGCGGCAGGGCAAGCTCATGGCCAAGAATCTGGTTGCAAGCTTGCGCGGGGAGACCACCCGCGAATACCGCCACGACAACCTCGGCGCGGTAGCCGGTCTCGGTCTCTATAACGGGGTGTTCCAGTCCGGCAATATCGCCGTCAAAGGCTTGCCAGCTTGGTTCATGCACCGCGGGTACCACGGTCTGGCGATCCCCACGTGGGAGCGCAAACTGCGCGTATTCTCTGGCTGGTGGAACAACTTCTGGCTCGGTCGCGACATCGTCTCGCTGGAGGCTCGCAGCGACTCGCGAGCGGCGTTCGAAGAGTTCGCCTCCCGCCCGAAGCCGGCTGTCGGCGAGGAGTCACACGCTGCCGTAGCAGTACCAGTGCCGGTGACGGTACCGGTGCCGGTCGGCGCCCCAGCCCAAAACTAGCTCAACGCCCCGGTAGCCCAATCGGCAGAGGCAGACGACTTAAAATCGTCCCAGTCAGG
>CAZCOC010000265.1:0-1886 GCA_964500075.1 uncultured Salinibacterium sp. | reverse complement strand
TCTGGAAAATTGCGACCGACGGGATGCCAAGCCGATTGCCAGCTGCGATCGCCTGGGCTCCGAGTAAAAAGGGGGATGCCGCGTGGATAACGTCTGGCTGAAACTCGCCCAGCAGTGCCTGTACCGCCGGGTTCGGCAGTCCGACGGGGAACTGACGGTAGGCGAATGCCGGCATTTCGTGTACTCGGAATCCCGCGTACTCGCTCGGAGCGCCAGCGGCTGGCACGATGACGATCGCCTCGTGCCCGTGCTGGTGAAGGTAGTCCAGCACCTTCTTGACGCTGTTGGTGACTCCATTGATGGTCGGAAGGAAGCTTTCACTAATCACAGCAATGCGCATGGTGCCCACTCCATCTACCCGGCAGACCTGTTACTGGGAGTGGCGAGCACTCCAAGTAACTACACGGTTGCAATTCGATGTGGCGGGAGTGGGGCTGTCACGTTGCTGGAAGGTGAATGTCGTCTTAAGTCTATGTTTGAGCCATGACTGCGCCTTTCGAGCACTTCTACAGTGTGATTCCTGCCGGTGGGATTGGCTCCCGGCTGTGGCCGCTTTCTCGGGCGGATGCCCCGAAGTTCTTGCACGACTTGGCTGGCACAGGGCAGACGTTGCTGCGCGACACCTGGGATCGCCTTGTGCCGCTCTCGGGCGCACAGCGAATCATGGTTGTCACTGGCCGAGCGCACCGGGCGGCAGTCGAAGAGCAGTTGCCAGAGTTGGCAGATCCGAACGTCGTGCTTGAGAGTGCTCCGAAGGACTCGTCTGCCGCAATCGGTCTTGCAGCTGCGATTCTGCGCCAGCGCGAACCCGACGTCGTGATCGGCTCGTTCGCCGCCGACCATGTGATTCGGGATGCGCCTAGCTTCCGTCGCGCGGTCGGTGAGGGTGTCGCCGCCGCTGACGCTGGGTACATCGCCACGATCGGAATTACCCCAACGGAACCAGCGGTCGGCTTTGGATACATCGAATGCGGTCAAGCCATGACCATCGCGGATGCCCCCCATGCCGTTGCCGTGACAGCCTTCGTCGAGAAGCCGAACTTGGCGACTGCGGAACGGTATCTGGCCGATGGCAAGCACCTGTGGAACGCCGGAATGTTTATCGCCCGAGCAGATGTCTTGCTTGAGCAGCTCGGCCGTTCGCAGCCCGAGCTGCTCGCTGGAATCACCGAATTGGCGGAGGCCTGGGACACCCCTCGCCGCGGAGCGGTTGTCGATCGGGTGTGGCCACGCCTCACCAAGATCGCCATCGACTACTCGGTCGCCGAACCGGCGGCGGCGGCCGGTCGGCTGATCGTCATCCCGGGTGATTTTGGTTGGGATGACGTTGGCGACTTTGCCTCGATCGCCAAGTTGCATTCTGGCGGGCGCAAGAGCGACCTGGCGATTCTCCCAAAGCGGCAGGCTCATCTCGCTCATCGGGGTTACCGATATCGTGATTGTCGACACGCCGGACGCCCTGCTAGTGACGACGACGGCGAACGCTCAGCGCGTTAAGAGTGTCGTTGACGCCCTCAAAATCTCGGGTCGGGATGACGTTCTCTGACGCTTTTGACCATGTACTAGCGCTGTCTAGAACATTTCCCCAATATTTCGGTGCGGTCGCGAGTTTGTAACCATTCGGCGACGGCTTGCCGATCTCGGTTCTGCGATTGGCAACGTTGGGTAACGTTGTCACATTGAGTCCCGGCAAATCCCGCTGGGCAGCATCCTGGAGGACATCTTGAGAATCACTTCTCGCACCCGCGTACTTGGCGGCCTTGCGCTGATCGGAACGAGCGCACTCGTGCTCGCCGGTTGCGCCGCAGCACCCGAAGCGCCAACCGAAACGGCAGTAGCCGTCGACTTCCTTCCCTCCATGGTCTCTGACGCCGGTGGCTTCGACG
>CAZCOC010000264.1:0-1892 GCA_964500075.1 uncultured Salinibacterium sp. | reverse complement strand
AGATCTCGTTGCGCCCAAGTCTGGCGAGAGTGTCGGGCGTCAGTCACGAGATCTCCGAGCGGTTCGGCATCGAGACCTACGTCGTGCCGATCTCGGATTCTGCTGGCATCGACGAGCGGCTCGAGCAGGTCGCGATGACAACGGCGCGGCTCGTCAGCGGCTGGTTCGACTCCGGAATGGTGCTCGGCGTGGCGTGGGGCACGACGCTCTCCGCGATCTCGCAGCATCTCAGCCGCAAGCCAACCCGTGGCAGCGCGATCGTTCAGCTGAACGGAGCGGCGAACAATCGCACCACGGGCGTGCAGTACGTCGGCAGCTTGATCTCGCGCTTCGGTGACGCGTTCGACGCTCAGGTTCACTTGTTCCCGGTGCCTGCCTTCTTTGACTACGCCGAGACGCGCAACGCCATGTGGCGTGAGCGATCCATCGCGCGAGTGCTCGAAGTGCAACGGCGTGCTGATATCGCGCTGTTCTCGATCGGGACGGTGGCCGGTGAGGTACCGAGCCATGTCTATTCGGCCGGGTACTTGGAGTGGGAGGACATCACCACGCTCGAAGAAGAAGGCGTGGTCGGTGACGTCTGTACTGTGTTTCTGCGCGCCGACGGTACCTACGAAGACCTGTCGCTGAACGAACGTGCAACCGGGCCGACGCCCGCAGAGTTGCGTCGCATTAATCGTCGCGTGTGCGCGGTGGCCGGAGACGCGAAAGTGATCCCGCTGCTCGCCGCGTTGCGGGCGGGAGTCATCACGCACCTCGTTCTCGACGAACAAACCGCGACGCGCCTCATCGAAGCTGCAACTGATGTTGATGAGACGCCGCAGGGTTAGGTGGAGCTGAGCTCCCGGGGGTAGAGCCAGCGCACGAGCACGAAACCGACTGCGCCGCCGACCAGTTGGGCGGCTATGAAGCCCGGAGCCGATGCCGGTGCGATGCCGGCGAAGCTGTCACTGAACATCCGACCGATGGTGATTGCCGGGTTCGCGAAACTACTCGAACTCGTGAAGAAGTACGCGGCGCCGATGTATGCGCCAACGGCCGGAGCAATCGCGCTTTGTCGACCGCTTCTCGCAAGCGCGAAAATCACCAGCACGAGACCGGCCGTCGCAACAATCTCCGCGAGAAAGTGGGCAGGAGTGAGCCGATCGCTTGTACTCCACGAAACGGCCGGGGCGTTGAACATGAGGTTGGCGAGCACGGCCCCGCCGATGCATCCGAGAATCTGAGCTGGAATGTAGCCAGCGATCTGGCGCCATGGACGCCCACCAAGGCCAGCATCGACAAGTGATACGACCGGGTTGAAGTGGGCCCCGCTCAGCGAAGCAAAGACAAGAATGAGCACCGGCAGCGCCAGCGCAGTCGCGAATGCGTTCTCGAGCAGTTGCAGTCCAGTGTCGTTCGGCGAGAGTCGCTGTGCGGCGATCCCAGAGCCGACGACGACTGCGGCCAAGAGCGCGCTGCCGAGGAATTCTGCGGCGAGGCTGCGGGCTGGCGACGTCACCAAATCACTCATTCGTTGAGTTTGGCATACATAGACTTGTGTCTATGCAACGGGATGTCGCGGAGAGTATCGCGAGAAATCTGCGCGCTCTCGCGGATGCCACGCGAGTGCAATTGCTCTCGCTGATCATCGAAAGCACTGATGCACGCAGCAGTGTCACGGACCTCGCGGTCACGCTCGGCTTGAGTCAGCCGACCGTGAGCCACCACCTCAAGGTGCTCGCCGACGAGGGAATCGTTGAGCGAACCCAAGACGGCCGTCTCGCGTGGTACTCGATCACCACAGGGCGAATGACCGAAGTCATGGATGTGATGCGAGACGATCCGGTTGTCGCCGCGATCGTGCCGCCAGTGCTCGAACGCATCACGAGGGACTTGAGCAAGAGGTTTCA
>CAZCOC010000263.1:0-1892 GCA_964500075.1 uncultured Salinibacterium sp. | reverse complement strand
GGGCGTTCTGGCCCTCCTTGCCGATGGCGAGGGAGAGCTGGTAGTCGGGCACGAGAGCACGCACGGCTTTTGTCGCTTGGTCGATGACGTACGAGCTCGTGACCTTGGCTGGCGAGAGCGCGTTGGCAACGAAGGTCGCGAGATCCTCGGAGTAGTCGACGATGTCGATCTTCTCGTTGTTGAGCTCCGCGGTGACCGCTCGCACGCGCTGACCGAGTTCACCGATGCACGCGCCCTTGGCGTTGACGCCGGGCTCCATCGCCCGCACCGCCATCTTGGTGCGGTGGCCGGCTTCGCGCGCGAGCGATGTGATTTCGACAATCCCGCTGGCAATCTCGGGCACCTCGAGTGCGAACAGCTTGCGAACGAGCGCCGGATGCGTTCGGCTCACGGTGATCTGCGGCCCCTTGATTCCCTTGTTCACAGCGGTCACGTAGACGCGAATGCGGGTGCCGTGAGTGTAATCCTCGCCGGGCACTTGCTCTTCAGGAGGCAGGATCGCCTCAATCGTGCCGAGGTCGACGTGCACCATCCGCGGATTCGGCCCCTGCTGAATCACGCCAGCGACAATGTCGCCCTCACGACCCTTGAACTCACCGAGCACCTTTTCGTCGCCAATATCCCGCAGGCGCTGATTGATGACCTGCTTGGCCGCGAAGGCGGCGATGCGGCCGAAACTGTCTGGGTCTTCCTCGGCCTCACCGATCACGGCGCCTTCTTCGTCGACCTCCGGCACGAAAATCGACACCTTGCCGGTCTTGCGGTCGAGCTCGACGCGAGCTTTCGTGGCATCCGTCTCACCGACGTGCTTCAGGTAGGCGATCTGGATTGCCTGCTCAATGATGAGCACGAGTTCTTCGAAGGCAATGTCGCGCTCGCGCTCCATGAGGCGCAGCACACTCAGGTCGATGTCCACTGAGGGCCTCCGCTGTGTTCGGTTGTTGGGGTGTTGATTGGGGTGCTGATTGGGGTGTGCTGGCTGGAGTTCTTGGCAGGATTCTGATCGAACCCCGCCCCCTACGGTACCGGATGCCGCGGCGCTCAGTTCGAGACAGCTGCAACAATCTCGGCAGTACCGACAGTGCCGCGCTGTCCGGTCACGCGGTTCCAGAGTTCGACGCGACCTTCTGCGGCCTCGCGACCCACGACGACGATGAGCGGTACGCCGAGGAGCTCCGCGTCACCGAACTTGACCCCGGGCGAGACCTTCCGACGATCGTCGAAGAGCACGTCAAGACGTGCAGACTCGAGCGTCGCGACGACATCCTCTGCGATCTCGAACACCGACTCCTCTTTGCCAGCCGCAATGACATGCACGTCGAACGGCGCAACATTCTTGGGCCAGATCAGGCCCTTCTCGTCATTGTTCGCCTCAGCGATGACGGCCATGATGCGGGTGACGCCAATGCCGTACGAGCCCATCGTGACCGTGACGAGTTTGCCGTTCTCGTCGAGCACCTTGAGGCCGAGCGCCTCGGCGTACTTGCGCCCGAGCTGGAAGACGTGACCAATCTCCATGCCGCGAGCGAGCTCGACCGGGCCGGAGCCATCCGGGGCTGGGTCGCCGGCGAGCACGTCGCCGACCTCGACAGTACCGTCGGCCACGAAATCGCGACCGGCAATCAGTCCAAAGACGTGCTTGCCGTGCTCATTGGCACCGGTAATCCATTCGGTGCCGTCGACCACACGTGGGTCCAGCATGAATCGGATGCCGGTGCTTGACTTCTCCCCCAGTACCGCACCCGTCGCCGACCACGGCCCGATGTACCCCTTGACCAGGCTTGGGTGCTTGGCGAAGTCGGCTTCGTTGGCCGCTTCGACCCGGGCGGGAGCGAAGGCAACCTCGGCGCGCTTCAGGTCGACATCGCGGTCACCCGGCAGGCCAAGGACCA
>CAZCOC010000262.1:0-1911 GCA_964500075.1 uncultured Salinibacterium sp. | reverse complement strand
GCCAATGACAGAGGGGGAGTTCAATCCAACGAGCCGAGCGCGCCAGGAGAACTCCATGAACGACGCCAGCATGAACGACCCCAGCATGAATGACGCCAGCATGAACGAGCTCAACGCTCGTTTCTCGCCACTCCACGACATCCACGTCGCCGCGGGCGCGAGTTTCACTGACTTCGCCGGCTGGCAGATGCCGGTGCGCTACAGCTCCGATCTTGCCGAGCACCACGCGGTGCGCTCCGCTGCCGGTATCTTCGACATCTCCCACATGTCCGAGATCCGAGTCGCCGGCCCGGATGCGCCGGCGTTCCTTGATTTCGCGCTCGCCGGCAAGCTCTCCGCGATCGCCAACGGCCAAGCCAAATACAGCCTGCTGCTCGCGGCCACCGGCGGAATCATCGACGACCTCGTCGTGTATCGCCTCGCCGACACCGAGTTCCTGATCGTCGCAAACGCGGGCAATCGCTTCGCCGTTGTTGATGCTCTCACGCAGCGCGCGAGCAAGTTCGCGGTCACGCTGAGCGACGAGAGTGACACGATCTCGCTCATCGCAGTGCAGGGCCCGCTCTCACGTGGCATCTTGGAGGCAACGGCCGAGCTCGGCCACCCGGGCATCCCGCTCGACGAGCTCAAGTACTACTGGACGACGAGTGCCAGCTTCGGCGAGCTGCCACTCCTCATCGGCCGCACCGGCTACACGGGCGAAGACGGCTTCGAGCTCTACATTCAGGCGGATGCCGCGGCCGACCTGTGGCGAGCACTCATCGACGCCGGCACCCCGCTCGGTCTCGTCCCTGCCGGTCTCGCGAGCCGCGACACTCTGCGGCTTGAGGCCGGCATGCCGCTCTATGGCCATGAACTCAGCCTCGACACCATGCCGGTGCAAGCTGGGCTCGCGCGAGTGGTCGCGCTCAGTAAGCCCGGCGACTTCGTCGGTCGTGCTGCGATCGAGGCCGGCCCGGCCTCGGATGCGCGCGTGCTGGTTGGGCTGCGCAGCGACGGCAAGCGCGCGGGCCGCGCCGGGTACGAAGTTGTGCACGGCGACGAAACAGTCGGCTACACCACGGTCGGCGAGATCACGAGCGGCGCGCTCTCCCCGACCCTCGGCTACCCAATCGCAATGGCCTACGTAGAGCCGCGCTTTGCCGAAGCTGCAACCGAGCTACAGATCGACGTTCGCGGAAGTCGCGTTGCGGCATCCGTTGTACCGATGCCGTTTTATTCAAGACAGGAGAATCATGGTTGACGAGAACTCGCTCAAGTACACCGAAGAGCACGAATGGGTGCTCATCGATGGGTCGGTGGCGACGATCGGCATCACGGCTTACGCCGCTGACAAGCTCGGCGACATCGTGTTCGTCGATCTGCCGAAGGTCGGGGCCGGTGTTGCTATTGGAACCGTCGTCGGCGAGATCGAGTCCACGAAGTCGGTTGGCGAACTCTTCGCTCCGGTCAACGGCACCGTGGTCGCGACCAACGACGCGGTGGTCGCGAGCCCAGAACTGGTCAACAGCGACCCCTTCGGCGATGGCTGGCTGATTCGCGTCGAGTTCGACTCCCTTCCGACCCTCCTGAGCGCCGAGGAATACCGCGCGCTCACTGGCGAATGATGCGTGAGCAATTTCAGTCCCGCCACATCGGCACGGATGCCACGGCGCAAGCCACCATGCTCGCCGCGGTCGGCTACCGATCGGTCGACGAGCTGCTCGGTGCCGCAGTGCCACCGTCGATTCGACAACAGCCGCTCGAAGACTCGAGTATTCCGCCAGCCGTCTCCGAGCGCGAAGCGCTCGCCGAGCTTCGAGCCTTGGCCGCCCGCAACACCGTGCGCCGCTCGATGATCGGCCTCGGCTACTACGACACGATCACGCCAGCGGTCATCAAGCGCAACGTGCTCGAGAACCCGAGTTGGTA
>CAZCOC010000261.1:0-1922 GCA_964500075.1 uncultured Salinibacterium sp. | reverse complement strand
CTCTGAGAAGCTCTCGTGCCCAAACAACCACCCTCTGCAACTCACCGAGATAGAGCCGCGCACCTTCTCGTTCAACGCCCCGTTCGGCGCATGCCCTGAGTGCTCCGGGCTCGGTACACGCATGTCGGTGGATGCAGAATTGCTCATTGCCGACGACTCGGTGAGCCTCGCTGAAGGCGCCATCCTGCCGTGGACGAACTCAGGAAAAGGGCTCTTCAACTACTTCGAGAAATTGCTCGATGGGCTTTCCCGAGACCTCGACTTCTCGCTTGACACCCCATGGGGCGACCTCGACGGAGAGGTGCGCGAAGCGATCCTGAAGGGCAACAATTTTGCCGTCACGGTCAAGTGGAAGAACCGCTACGGTCGCGAAATGAAGTACTCGACGGGGTTCGAAGGAGTCATGCCCTACATCGAGCGCAAGTTTCTTGAAGCCGATACGGATGTTCAGCGTCAGCGTTTCGCGAGCTACTTACGGGAGATCCCGTGCCCGGTCTGCGATGGCAAACGACTCAAACCGGAGGTGCTCGCGGTCACCGTCAACGGCCACAGTATCTCGGACATCTGCTTGCTAAGCCTGATCAAAGCGCACGAGTTCGTTCAGGCCCTGACGCTCACTGACCGCGAAGCGAAGATCGCGGCACAGGTGCTCCGCGAGATTCGGCTGCGACTCGAGTTTCTCATCGAGGTCGGCTTGAGCTACTTGGACCTCGCCCGCGCAGCAGCGACCTTGAGCGGGGGCGAAGCCCAGCGCATCCGCCTCGCAACTCAGATCGGTTCAGGACTCACCGGCGTGCTCTACGTGCTCGATGAGCCGAGCATCGGGCTCCACCAGCGCGATAACCGGCGGTTGATTGAGACGCTCATCAAGCTTCGGAACCTCGGTAACACGCTCATCGTCGTTGAGCATGATGAAGACACCATTCGCACCGCCGACTGGATCGTCGATATCGGACCTGGGGCTGGGGAGCACGGTGGCCGGGTCGTACATTCCGGGTCGTTCGAAGGCCTGCTGGCAAATACCGAATCCATCACCGGCGACTACCTCGCTGGCCGCAAGTCGATCGCGGTGCCAGCATCTCGTAGGCCCATCGACGCAAACCGGATTCTCACGGTCGAGGGCGCCCGAGCGAACAACCTGCGAGATGTCACGGTCAGTTTTCCACTCGGAACACTGACAGCCGTCACCGGCGTGAGCGGCTCTGGTAAGTCCAGCCTCGTGAACGACATTCTCTACAAGGTACTCGCCAACGAACTCAACGGTGCCCGCCAGATACCCGGTAAGCACACGCGAGTGACCGGTCTCGACAACCTCGACAAAGTTGTTCATGTCGATCAGAATCCGATCGGGCGAACGCCGCGATCAAACCCAGCGACGTACACGGGAGTCTTCGACAAGATTCGCACGCTGTTTTCCGAGACTGCTGACGCGAAAGCCCGCGGCTATCTGCCGGGTCGCTTCAGCTTCAATGTGAAAGGCGGTCGCTGCGAGAATTGCGCCGGCGACGGCACCATCAAGATCGAGATGAACTTCTTGCCTGACGTCTACGTCGCCTGCGAAGTGTGCGGGGGAGCGAGGTACAACCGCGACACGCTCGCGGTCAGGTACAAAGGCAAGAACATCGCGGAAGTGCTCGACATGCCGATCAGCGACGCGGCAGAGTTCTTCGAAGCGATCTCGGCCATCCATCGCTATCTCAAGACGCTCGAGGAGGTCGGGCTTGGCTACGTTCGACTTGGCCAGAGCGCAACGACCCTGTCAGGCGGCGAGGCTCAGCGCGTCAAGCTCGCAACCGAACTGCAGCGACGCTCACTCGGGCGCAGTATCTATGTACTCGATGAACCGACGACCGGACTGCATTTTGAGGACGTGCGAAAGCTGCTCGCGGTGCTCAACAGTCTCGTCGACAAAGGCAACACCG
>CAZCOC010000260.1:0-1922 GCA_964500075.1 uncultured Salinibacterium sp. | reverse complement strand
GTTTGCAGCTCGCCCTTCGGGCGACCCTGAGTTTGCAGCTCGCCCTTCGGGCGACGCTGACCGACTCCAAACGCACGTCAAGCTGGAGTCAGCGCTCGGCGTAGAAATCTCGCCTGCCATTCTCGAGCTCGCTCTCACCCACCGCTCGTTTGCGTACGAGCACGGTGGTGTCAGCCACAACGAGCGCCTCGAGTTTCTCGGCGACTCGATCCTCGGTCAGGCGGTCACGGTGATGCTGTACACCGAGCATCCGGATCTCGATGAAGGCGACCTTGCGAAGCGCCGCGCCAGTCTGGTTTCCTCGGTCGCGCTCGCCGAAATTGCCAGATCGATCGGCCTCGGCCAACACCTGCGCCTCGGCCGCGGTGAGGAGCAGACGGGCGGCCGCGAGAAGTCGTCGATTCTCGCCGACACCGTCGAAGCGATCATCGGGGCTGCCTACCTCGACCTCGGTGCCGAGGAGGCTGGCGCGCTCGTACTCAGGCTCATCGCACCGCTTGTCGCCGATCCCGAGCGGTTCGGTGCGGCGATGGACCCCAAAACCAACCTGCAAGAACTGAGCGCCCGCCTCGGTCGCGGGCCCCCTCGCTACGAGATCGCGAACAGCGGACCAGACCACTCGAAACGTTTCGTCGCGAGTGTTGTCGTCGGCGACGAGACCGTCGCAACGGGAACCGGCACGAGTAAGAAGCACGCCGAGATGGCTGCCGCGCTCGAAGCCTGGACGATCCTCTCGGCCCGGTAACGCCGTGCCTGAGCTGCCAGAAGTCGAGGTTGTGCGGTCCGGACTCGCACCGGCTGTTGACGGCGCGCTCGTGGCATCCGTCACAATCTTCGACGAACGGTCGTTGCGTCGTCACCCTGGCCCGAGCGAAGAC
The DNA here is from genome assembly GCA_964500075.1 of uncultured Salinibacterium sp. Lineage (GTDB taxonomy): Bacteria > Actinomycetota > Actinomycetes > Actinomycetales > Microbacteriaceae > Rhodoglobus. The sequence goes on along the minus strand of CAZCOC010000260.1, from coordinate 1,044 downwards.
TTTCTCGATCGCCTGGTCGGGCGTCGGATGCTCGTGCCGCAGCGTCGCGGAAAGTTCATGTGGATCCCACTCGAGTCGGCGCAGAACCATGCGGAGGCGTTGGTCGTGCACCTCGGCATGAGCGGCCAGGTGCTGCTACGCGGCCCGCAGGCAGAGGACGTGCTCACGCGCGTGCGGCTCGACCTCGAGCATCCTCAGCACGGCGCAGTGCGACTCAACTTCGTCGATCAGCGCATCTTCGGCTCGATGGCGCTCGATGCGCTTGTGCCGACCCGGGATCGGCCGAGCGAGTTGGTGCCGACGCAGGTCAGTCACATCGCCCGGGACCCGCTCGATGTGCACTTCGACGAGGCGCTCTTCACCGCGAGGCTGGCGGGCAAGAAGACCACAATCAAGCGGGCGCTGCTCGACCAGACCCTCATAAGCGGCATCGGCAACATCTATGCGGACGAGGCGCTTTGGGCTGCGCGCATCCACTATGAGCAGCCGACGGCATCGCTGTCACGGCCTCGAGTGCGCGCGTTGCTCGCCGAAGTGCGCGCGGTGCTCACGAACGCGCTCGCCGAGGGCGGCACCAGCTTCGACAGCCAGTACCTCAACGTCAACGGGCAGTCCGGGTACTTCTCACATTCGCTCAACGCCTACGGTCAGCAAGGTAAACCGTGCGCGCGCTGCAACCGCCTGATCGTACGCGAGAAGTTCATGAATCGCGGCTCGCACTTCTGCCCGCGCTGCCAGCGCTTGCGCTTGCGCCTGCGCTTGCCCTGAGGGTCACAGCGCACGAGCCGAGGTGTCACAAATGGTCGCTCAGCAGCCGCCAAAGCAGCCATTTGTGACATCTCGCGCGGCCTGCGGGGTGCGACAGGGCGCCCCGGGAACTGCAGGATGCCCGGCCTGTTCACGCTAGGCGGGCAGTGTCACGGTGAAGACCGCTCCACTCGCCGGCGCGGCGTTCGCCACTGAGATCGTGCCCCCCAGCCGCTCAACCAGCCGGGCTGCGATCGACAGGCCAAGCCCGGTGCCAACCGGGCGGATGTCGCGGTA
>CAZCOC010000259.1:0-1936 GCA_964500075.1 uncultured Salinibacterium sp. | reverse complement strand
AGCACCCGGTTCGCTATCTCGACGTCGACCGGTTGTGGCGGCAGCAGCACCGCAATGCCGCCGGCCCGGTTGACCGCATCAAAGTAGACCTTCGGCAGGAAGCTGGCCGGAACGTCCCACACCCCGGTCTGCGCCTGCTCGAGGTAGGTCGTGAGGCCGATGAGGGGGCGCTGGAGCTCAGAATCGTTCAAAGCCGCGAACCCGCTCCCAATCCGTGATCGCGGCGTCGTACGCTGCCTGCTCGATGCGGGCGTTGTTGAGGTAGTGCGCGACGACATCCTCGCCGAACGCTTCGACCGCGATCTCTGAGCCCTTGAAGAGTGCTGCCGCCTCCCGCAGCGATGATGGCACGCGCGGCGCATCCGAGACGTAGGCGTTGCCCTCGAAGATTGGCTCGAGCTCGAGTTCCTGCTCGATGCCGTAGAGCCCGCCAGCGATCAGTGCCGCAACGGCGAGGTACTGATTCACGTCGCCGCCAGGAACCCGGTTCTCGACCCGCAGCGAATGGCCGTGTCCGACCACGCGAAGCGAGCAGGTGCGATTGTCGAGTCCCCAAGCCACGGCGGTGGGCGCGAAGCTGCCCTCGACATAGCGCTTATACGAGTTGATGTTCGGGGCCAAGAAGAGCGAGAGTTCGCGCATCGTCGCGAGTTGGCCGGCTATCCAGTGCTCCATCAGCTTCGAGAAGCCGTATGGCCGGTTCTTGTCAGCCATGACGGGAGTGCCGTCGGTGCCGCGAACCGACAGGTGGATGTGGCACGAGTTGCCCTCGCGCTCGTTGTACTTGGCCATGAACGTCAGGCTCTTGCCGTGCTGGTCTGCGATCTCCTTCGCCCCGTTCTTATAGACGGAGTGGTTGTCGCAGGTTCCGAGCGCGTCCGTGTAGCGAAAGGCGATCTCCTGTTGGCCGAGGTTGCACTCGCCCTTGACCCCCTCGCAGTACATGCCAGCACCATCCATGCCGTTACGGATATCACGCAGCAATGGCTCCATGCGAGTCGAGGCGAGCAGCGCGTAGTCGATGTTGTAGTCGGATGCCGGGTAGAGGTCGGTGTACTTCTTCTTCCAGGCCTCGCGAAAGCTGTCTTCAAAGACGATGAATTCCAGCTCGGTGCCGACGAAGGCGTCGAGCCCCCGCTCGGTGAGACGCGCGAGCTGACGCTTAAGCACTTGCCGCGGGTCAGGGGCCACCGGAGTGCCGTCGAGCCACGTCAGATCGGCAGTGACGAGAGCGGTACCCGGGAGCCACGGAACCAGGCGCAGCGTATCGAGATCGGGCATCATTGCCATGTCGCCATAGCCGCGCTCCCACGATGAGATCGCGTAGCCACTGACGGTGTTGTTCTCGACATCCACCGCCAGAAGGTAGTTGCAGCACTCAGCGCCGTGCTCCGCGAGTTCCTCGAGAAAGAGCCGCGCCGAGGCGCGCTTGCCGATCAGCCGCCCCTGCATGTCAGTGAACGCGATGATGACGGTATCGATCTCTTTCGCAGCAACGTGTGCGCTCAGCTCTTCAACCGTGAGATTTCCGGTGCGCTTTGCGCTAGACCTTGACACCACTTGTGCTCCTCTCGAGTGCGTCATCGATGAGCGCACTTTCGACCATTACCCCGAAACCTGATCGGGATGCTGCGCCTACCGTAACGCGGAATTTGCTTCTAAAGGTAGACAAAGGTACCAATAGCCGACAAACTCATGGGAATTCGGTGGTTGGTCGACCGGCCGCCCCCATTTCTCCCCTGGAGGACATTCATGAGCACAAGCACAACTAAGGCCTCGGGCGCTACGTACCAGCGCGCCGAGGAAGGCTACTTCGAGAAGCGCAGCCTCAAGCGCAGCGCCGGATTCTGGGGCCTGTGGGGTATCGGCATCGCCGCCGTTATCTCCGGAGACTTCGCGGGCTGGAACGTCGGGCTCAGCACAACGGGGTGGGGCG
>CAZCOC010000258.1:0-1943 GCA_964500075.1 uncultured Salinibacterium sp. | reverse complement strand
GCATCCTTCTCGTATGCCTTGCCGCTCGGAAAGCTCACGAGCTCAAGTTGCATGCCCCACGGGGAGAGGAAATACACCCAACGTTGACCGGCACTCGCGCCTTTCGACGCCGTGGGCTCGCCGAGGAGGCGCACGCCATGGTCGCGCAGATACTGCACCGCGGCATCCAAATCATCTACGTAAAAGGCGAGGTGGTGCCCTCCGATATCGCTATTGCGGGGCTGCGGGTTCTGCCCATCGGCGCTCTCCCACTGGAAGATCTCGAAGTTGGGACCATGACCGCAGCGGAAGAAGCGGAGTTCGAGCATGGTCGAGCGCGGATGCACGTTCAGGTGCTCTGCCATCCAGTCGTCATCGCGCTGGAACGGACCGAGAGCGTAGACCAGATCGCAGCCAATGACGTCGACGAAGAAGCGTTCCGCCTCATCCAAGTCGGGAACGGTGAAGCCGATGTGCTCGGTACCGCGCAGCCCGGGCAGTCCTGTGCTCATGCGCCGCGTTATCCTCTCTGATGTCTCGATTGGATACAGTATGCCCGACTATGGTCACGCGGGGACAAAAATCTCCCGTATTTCTCTAGGATTGGATTCAATCCTGCGCTATCGTGGCCGCTATGCCGAAACAAGGACGTTTGGAAACGCTGCAGCCGTGGGTCGAGCTCACGACGACCGCCGCGGACTGGAAAGCAGCTGACCCGGCGCTCCTCGCGACGATGCTTGGCCAGCTTCACCTCATCAGGGCGTTCGAAGAGACGGTGCTCGAACTCGCGGCTGAGTCGCTTGTGCACGGCCCAGCCCACTCAAGCATCGGTCAAGAAGGTGGCGCCGTCGGTTCTATCGTCGGATTGCGATCGACGGATGCGATCAACGGTTCGCACCGGGGACACCACCAATTTCTCGCGAAAGCAATCGCGCATGTCGCCCCGACCCTCGACCTCGGCTCGCTCGTCACCACCCCCATCCAGACGGTGCTGCAGCGCACGCTCGCGGAGATTCTCGGGCTCGCCCAAGGCTATTGCGCCGGTCGCGGTGGGTCCATGCACCTCCAGTGGTTCGAAGCTGGAGCGCTCGGCACCAACGCCATCGTCGGTGGCGGTGCTCCGATGGCGGCAGGGAACGCGTGGGCACAAAAGCATTCCGGCACGACAGACCTCACGATCAACTACTTCGGCGACGGCGCGAGCCAGATCGGCTCTGTGCTTGAGTCGATGAACCTCGCCGCGGCGTGGAAGCTTCCGGTTGCCTTCTTCATCGAGAACAACCTGTACGCCGTCTCGACCCACGCGGAGGAGTCGACAGCCGACCCGCGTTTCTCGGTTCGCGGGCAGGGCTTCTCGATCCCATCATGGCGCGTGGATGGCATGGACCCATTGGCCGTCTACCTTGCCACTCAGCAGGCCGCAGAAATTATGCGCTCGGGGGGCGGGCCGGCCATCATCGAGGCACTCGTCTACCGCTTCTTCCACCAGAACGGCCCCTACCCCGGGAGCGCCTTTGGGTACCGCACCAAGGAAGAAGAGGCCGAGTGGCGTGAGCGCGACCCGCTCCTGCTCGTCGCCAAGCAGATGATCTCGCTGGGCCAGATCGATCAAGCAGGCGTGGATACGGTGCGCGAGCAGTCGCAGGCAGCCATGACCGCGGCCGTCGCCCAACTGCTTGAGCCCGACCCGGATGCCGCCGGCAAGCGCCGGATTCGTCCCGAACTGTGGCCCGATGTCGACTTCGTGAACGTCGGTGTGCGCGGCGACACGAGCGAGCTCGCCTCGGCACGCACTTTTGAGCCCATCGGCGCGAGCGGAGCAACCGAGACTGTGAAGTTCGTCGACGCCGTGGCATCCGTCATGGATCGCCGTATGGCCGAGGACACGCGCATCGTCGTGATGGGTGAGGACATTCATCGTCTCAAGGGCGGCACGAACGGTGCAACCAAGGGCCTCGCGGCGT
>CAZCOC010000257.1:0-1946 GCA_964500075.1 uncultured Salinibacterium sp. | reverse complement strand
CCTCGTCGATCACAGCGACGCCGCGCTCTTTTTGCTCGTCAGTTCCACTTTGCGCGACCTGTGCGAGCGCCTGCGCGAGCTTGGCTCCAGCTCTGGGCAGAGCGACGGTGCGCTCGCTGTCCCATGAGCGGCGCGGCTGTCGTGGCTGGGGCGCATCCGCAAATTCGGCCGCAGCCTCGCGGCCCGCCTCGGTGAGCGAGTACACCTTGCGCTCGCCGTCTTGTTCCGAGGTGACAAGTCCCTCGTCAGCGAGCAGCTGCAGCGTCGGGTAGATCGAGCCCGGGCTCGGCTTCCACGCGCCTCGCGTGCGCGCCTCGATAGCGCGGATGATCTGGTAGCCGTGCATTGGCTCGTCAGCCAGCGAGACGAGGATGGCGGCGCGAATGTCGCCGCGGCCCATCCGTCCGCCCGCGCGCGGCCCGAAGGACTCGCGGAGGCCGTCAAACGCCCCCCACAGGTCGAAGCTGGCGGAAGATGTGTTGCTCATGACGTGTCCTCTCTGGACGAGTGATGCGAGTCCGGCTTAGTCCGAACGATACCTAACGATACATCGCTGAGAAGCCGGCCGCTGCCTGTCCTCACGACGAGTCGATCGGCTTCTAGCGCGGGCAGGCTGACTAGGCACGCCTGGCCGATGCTCGCTCAAATCGGTGCTCCTGACGGCCGAGACCCTGAATCTCGACCTGCACCTTGTCTCCGGGCACCAGAAATCGCGGCGGCGAGAAGGCCAGACCGACGCCCTCGGGAGTCCCCGTGTTGATGATGTCACCCGGGTACAGCACCATGAACTGGCTCACGTATCGCACGATGAACTCGACGCTGAAGATCATGTCGGCGGTCGAGGAGCTCTGGCGCACCTCGCCGTTCACCGACAATGTCATCGTGAGTTTCTGCACATCTGCGATCTCATCGGATGTGACGAGCACGGGGCCGAGCGGGTTGAAGGTCTCGCAGTTCTTACCCTTATCCCACTGCCCACCGCGCTCCAACTGGAACTCACGCTCAGACACATCGTTGCTGATCGCGAAGCCCGCAACATAGGCGAGCGCGTCGTCGGACTCCTCGAGATACCGAGCGGTGCTGCCGATCACGACCGCAAGCTCGACCTCGTAATCTGTCTTCACTGAGGTCGGCGGGATGAGCACAGCATCGTTGGGCCCGCCGATGGTGTCTGCGGCCTTCATGAACAGGATCGGCTCTAGAGGGATCGATTGGCCGGTCTCATTGGCGTGCTTGCGATAGTTGAGGCCAACGCAGACCACCTTGCCGATACCGGTCAGAGGTGGCCCGACGCGAGTGGTGCTGAGATCAATCTCCGGCAGCGTGCCAGCGGCCTCCGAAAGTTTGCTGCGAATACGCTCGAGCTGCTCAGGGCTCAGGATGTCTGGCGTGATGTCAGGCACGATCGACGAGGCGTCCCAGACCCGGCCATCGGCATCCATGATCGCCGCCGATTCTTCGCCGGCCGGACCTACCCGTAACAACCGCATTTGAGCTCGTCTCTGTTGCTAGGGCGCCGCACTCTGGACCCGCACGACTATGGAAGGTACAACAGAGTATCGGCTTGAAAAAGAGTTAACGCCGGGCACCACCCATTTCGTTATCGACGCAGCGGATCGGTTTAGCGGATCCCGCGACCGCAGCCAATTCGGCAGTAGCTCAAACTATGACCGCAAGACGGCGATAGGGTCGAGCTGCACCGAACAGAAAGGTGACGACCTGATGAGTTGGCGAATGCCCGCCGAGTTCGAACCGCACGACCGTGCCTGGCTCGCGTTTCCTCGAGACGGCTACAACTTGGGGGATGATGCTGAGTCCGCCGAGGAGGCCCGCCAGACGTGGGCCGCAGTCGCCAATGCAGTGGTCGGCTTCGAACCGGTCACCGTCGTGGTCGACCCGAGTTCACTCGCGCACGCGCGCCGCCTGCTGAGTTCCGACATCGAGCT
>CAZCOC010000256.1:0-2000 GCA_964500075.1 uncultured Salinibacterium sp. | reverse complement strand
GACGGCGGGTCCCCTCGGCTCGGCGCTGGGTCCGATCCCGGCAATTCCGCTCTTCGGTGCGCTCCCTCAGGGCGAGCTCGCGTTCGGTTTTCTCGGGCTGCTGGTTCCGATCGTGGCGGGGTTTCTTGCCGGGGCGTCCATTGCACCGCGGGTTCGCGGTGTGCTGAGTGGCTGGTATCTCGTCGCCGTCGGACCCGCCACCGGCGTTGTCGGCGGCGTCATTCTGGGATTGCTCGCGTGGGCCTCCGGGGGAGCGGCCGGACCCGGCCGACTTGCGGCCGTCGGGCCGGACCCGGTGGCGGTCGGCGCGGTCGCCGCGCTCGAGATCGGGATCGCGGCATCCATCGGTCTGTTCTCGGCGCTGCGGCTGCGTGCGCGGAGTTAGGCTGATCCGGTGCTGTCACTCGTGGTGCTGATCTCAGGCGGTGGGTCGAATCTGCGGTCGCTGCTTGAGGCGTCGCAAGACGCGGAGTTCCCCGCCAGAGTGGTCGCGATCGGGGCGGACCGTGATGCCGACGGGTTTGCGCACGCCGAGACATTCGGCATCCCGACGTTCTCGGTCGCGATGTCCAACTTCGACGACCGTGAGGCTTGGGGCGACGAGCTGCTGTCCCAGGTGCAGTCCTGGCAGCCAGACCTCGTACTCCTGAGCGGCTTCATGAAGCTGTTGCCGCCGCGCGTTGTGCGGGCGCTCGCACCGAACATGATCAACACACATCCGGCCTACCTGCCAGAATTTCCCGGTGAGCACGCCGTTCGGGATGCGCTCGCCGCTGGCGTGACCGAGACCGGTGCGAGCGTGATCGTCGTCGATGACGGCGTCGACAGTGGGCCGATTATTTCGCAGGAGCGCGTGCCAGTGCACCCGGACGATACCGAGTCGAGCCTGCACGAACGGATCAAGGCGGTCGAGCGTCGCCTGCTTCTGCAAGCGGTGCTCGATGTCGCCAACTCTCGCGTGAATTTGAAGGCTCTGTAGTGGCCGGGCCGCGCCACGACCCGGCTGACTACCGCGAGCGCGATGTCATCCCTATCACTCGAGCGCTCGTGTCTGTCAGTGACAAGACCGGCCTCGTCAAACTCGCGACCGCGCTCGCCGCGGCCGGGGTCGAGGTCGTCTCCACCGGGTCAACCGCGAAGACGATTGCGGATGCTGGACTGCCAGTCACCGACGTCGCCACCGTCACCGGGTTTCCAGAGTCGCTCGACGGCCGCGTGCGCACCCTGCACCCGGCCATTCACGCTGGGCTCCTTGCCGACCTGCGGCTGGAGTCGCACGAGAAGGAACTTGCTGCACTCGGCATCGAGCGCTTCGAGCTCGTGGTATCGAATTTGTACCCGTTTGTCGAGGCTGCGGCATCCGATGCAACTGACGATGATGTGATCGAGCAGATCGACATCGGCGGGCCTGCGCTCGTGCGAGCAGCCGCGAAGAACCACGCGAACGTCGCCGTTGTCACGTCGCCGGCCAGTTATGACCAAGTGCTCAAGGCGCTCAAGCTTGGTGGCACGCGACTCGTGCAGCGCCGTCGCCTGGCCGCTGAGGCCTTCGCACACACGGCCGCCTATGACGCGGCGGTCGCGGCGTGGTTCGCCCCGATCAAGAATGTGGGCGGTTTGCCCCGGGATCTTCACGTGCACGCGGAGCGCTCGGCGACCCTCCGCTACGGCGAGAACTCGCACCAGGCGGCCGCGCTGTACACGATGCATGGCGCCTCCGGAATCGCGCAGGCAACCCAACTCGGCGGCAAAGAGATGTCGTACAACAACTACGTCGATGCGGACGCCGCAATCCGCGCGGCGTTCGACCACGAGACTCCCACCGTCGCCATCATCAAGCACGCCAACCCGTGCGGCATCGCGACCGCAGGGAGCATCGCCGATGCGCATGCCCTCGCGCACGCCTGTGACCCGGTGTCGGCCTTCGGCGGAGTCATCGCCGCCAACCGCGTGATCACCCGTGAGGCCGCCGAGTCGATCGGCCCGATCTTCACCGAGGT
>CAZCOC010000255.1:0-2014 GCA_964500075.1 uncultured Salinibacterium sp. | reverse complement strand
TCCACGACCCGTCCACCCTCGACCGACAGGGCAACGACATCGGTTCGAGCTACCGGTCGGCGATCTTCCCGTTGACTCCAGAGCAGGAGCAGGTCGCTCGCGACACGATTTCTGACGTGGATGCCTCGGGCCTCTGGCCGCGCAAGGCCGTCACGACCATCGAACCGGAGGCGCCGTTCTGGCAGGCCGAGCCCGAGCACCAGGACTACCTGTTGCGCAACCCGAACGGGTACACCTGCCACTTTCCGCGAGCCGGCTGGGTGCTGCCGCGGCGCGAGGTGGCGAGCGCGTAGGGCGGCAAAGCGAACTCGACCCGATTTCGTTGGCGTCGTCGGTAGACTGCTGTCCACTATGAGCACCACGCAGGAGCGTCGAGAGGCAGTGATCCAGTCACTGTCTTCTTGGCGCGCCCGGACCACGGAGGACAAACGCGCCATCCGACGCAGCGTTGTCGTTGAGCGCGTTGTGAGTAGCATGGCGATGGAAAGCGAACCGGTGTCGAGCGCGTGGGTGCAACAGGCGAATCAAACGAGAGTCTGACCCGACGTTTCGCGACAACGCTGGGTGAGCTCAGCCACGCCCAGCTCGCAGACGCCATTGCGCCAAACCTCACTTCGTTGCTTGACCGAATCTCCGACGGTGAGTTCGCGGATCGACCCGTTAGTGACGACCTGATTCGTTCGTTCCACCACGAGATCATCGGATCGTTATTGCCCGAGATTTCTGGTGCGTGGCGCAAAGAGCGGGTGCAGATCGGACATCACCTTCCACCGGACTGGTATCGGGTCCCGGTTCTCATGCGCGACTACGCCGACAACATTCAAGAGCGACTCGGACGCGCTGAAACACTTGAACTGCAGATCGAGCTTCTTGCATACGCAGAAGGAGAGTTTCTGCATGTGCATCCGTTTGTGGACTTTAATGGGCGTGCGGTGCGCGCTCTCCTCAGCGAGTTATTGAGCCGGCTTGACTTCCCACCGATCGAAGTAGCGGTGGCACGTGAAACGGGGAAGTTCTCTGAGTACACCGCCGCGCTAGCACACTACGACAATGGCCGTATCGCGCCGCTCATTGAGTTCTGGTACCGACGGTTGGAACTGGGGCTCCAAAAGCCCGGCATGTGAGATTGGGGAGTCCCGCGGCTCAACCCGTTATACGGGAGGAGCTTTCACGGGCTCGACCTGCTGTGGGGCAGTGTCACCAGTCGGCGCGTCGGCTCGACGGTCGGGGCGCGTCACGAGCGCGCAGCCGACGAGAATGAGCCCGAAGCCGACGAGCGTCCAGATCGTGATCGGCTCTGAGAGCACGAGGGCGCCGGCGAGCACGGCGACCGCCGGGTTGACGTAGGTGATCGCGGTCATGCGAATCGGACCGATCTCGGCGATCAGGCCAAACATCAACACGAAGGCGAGCGCGCTGCACACGACGGCGAGTACCACGACAGAGAGGATCGTCGGCGGGGAAGGGACCGCCGTCGGCCATCCTCCCGTGACGGCAACGACCGGCAGGATGAGCACCGAGCTGATCGTGAGCGCCATGGCGACCACGCCGACCGGGGGCAGGTCGGACATCCATCTGGCCAGGATCGCCGGGCCGACCGCGTAACCGATCACGACGACGCTGAGCATGGCAACGCTGCCAAGGTCAGAGCCGCCAAGGTCGAGGCCGACGATGGCGGCGACCCCGAGCATCCCGATGGCGATACCGACCCAGTTGACCGCGGTGATGCGATCGCGTCGGCCGAAGGCGAGGGCGACCCCGACGGCGACGAGCGGCACTGCCGAGAGCAGAAGTCCCGTCGTCGAACTTGGCAGGTTGACCTCGGCGGAGTTAAGAAAGTACCAAGGCAACAGCATTTCGGCGAACGCGAACGCCAGAAGTGGTTTCCAGTGACGCAACACGGGCATGATCGCGCCGCGCGAGGCAGCGATCGGCAACAGGATCAGGGCGGCCAGCCCCGCGCGAGCCAGCACGAGAAACTCGGGGGTCAGCTCGGCCACGGCGATTTTGACGA
>CAZCOC010000254.1:0-2056 GCA_964500075.1 uncultured Salinibacterium sp. | reverse complement strand
GTGTAGAGCCGTCTAGCGATGCCAGCGGCGCCAAGCTAGGCCTTTTCTACTTGGCCGGCTGCCCAGTCGACCACGACATCATTTGGTCCGTCCCCGAGTTTCGCGTGGAGCTTGGAGCCCGGGTAGACGAGCGGCAGTGCGCTGGCCGGTACCGCGTTGCCGACCTGGATTTGGTACGGAGTGTCGACGCCGGTCGCGATCGTGAGGGTGAGTGCGTGCACGGGGTCGCCATTGGCGTTGTTCACGCCGATCGCCTGGTTGGCGACGAGCACAACGGTGATCGGCTTGCCGGTCTCGAGGATGTACGCCGCGCTACCAGGGCCGGTCGACACTGGAAGATTCACCTCGGGCGCTTGGCTGGCGAAATCGATAGCCACGCGCGAGCGGTCGGCCGGGTCCACACGCACTGCGACGACGACGCCAGGGGTAGACAACTGCGGCAGCATGATTTCCTGCACTCGCTGCTTCACCGATGCCTGAAAGGGCTGCTCGCCATCCATGAGCACGTTAAGCACAAACTCGCAGTTGCGTTCGACGAGGCCATTCATGATGCTCACCGTCGTGTTCGACCGGGCGAGTGAGAGGATCTCGCCGCGCGCAAGGACACCGGTGGCGAGCAACTCTGTGTCTACGCCACCCGTTAGGCCGCGAAATCCTTCTGCGATGCTGTCAAACAGTCCCATGTCGTTTCCTTTCAACCGTGGCTGGTCCGTTGCCTAGCAGTATGCCGGAAACTCCAAGGTGCGTGCATGATGATGAGTTGGGGATTCTGCCCCATGAGGGGGATACATGCCTGAGCACGATTCACTGGCAGCCAACTCGGCAGAGCCGTTTTTCATCGCAGTCGTGGGCGATTGTCCGGTTTTGGACGGCTCACTCGTTCCGCTTCTCGGAGAGCGAGCGCACCACAATCTCACAAATCTCGGTGCGACGAGCGAGGACTGTCTCGCGACACTGGACTCCATCGTGAGCGTTGCACCGCGGTCGCTCGTCATCATCGTTGGCAGTTCAGACCTTGCCGCGCGCCAGAGCGTCGAGCATCTCGTGCGAAACATCGAACTTCTCTTGGTGTCCGTTCGTCGGGAGCTGCCTGGCATCCGCACTCTCGTGCAGTCGATTCTTCCTCGCGAGCGCGAGTTTGCCAGCGCGATTCGTGACGCGAACCGTCACTTGCGGCAGTTTGCGCCGATCTCGGGGTCGCACTTCCTCGACGTGTGGCCTGCGCTCGCCCTTGACGATGGCGAACTCAATCCTGCGTACTCAGTAGACAGGGTGCACCTCAACGATGCCGGTATCGATGCCCTTCGCAGCGAACTGACCCCTGCGATCGAGCGCCTCGAGGGTGCTGCACCGATGAGTAGACCGATCTCGATCCTTCCCCCGGGTAGTTCTCGACGCTGATCGCCACAGCGCTTTGCTGGGCCTTGCTGCGCCCTGGCTAAAGCCCTTTGATGACGTTTCGATAGAACTGGATGCCGCGCAGGAACGTCGCAACAGTCATCCGCTCGTTCTTGGCGTGCAGCGCCGCGCGTTGCTCCGTCGACATTTCGAACGGGCTGAACCGGTAGACATGATCGCTGATGCGCGTGAAGTGCCTGCTGTCGCTCGCAGCAAGCATGACGTACGGGGTTACGATCGCGCCGGAGAACGTCTGCTCGATTGAGTTGCGCACGAGAGTCCACGCCGCACCGGTGCTCGGCGAGACAGCAGATGGCTCAAAGGAGTTGATCGACTCAATCGCGACCGCGTCATCGCGGATCGCCCGACGAACATGGTCGACCGTGTCGGCAACGGATGAACCAACAGCAATGCGGATGTTCACGGTCGCCACGGCGCGCTCGGCAAGGACGTTCGCTCCACTACTGCCTTCGAGCACCGTCACGGCCTGAGTCGTTCGCACCATGGCGCGGGTCTCGTCACTGAGCCGCGAGAACAGGAGTAACACCACGGGCTTGGTGAGCCAAAGATTCGTGAACGCAAAGCGCAGTGCCCCACGCGCATGCGCGCCGATCGTTGAGATCATCGTGAGATTCGTCTCGCTGAATCGTGCGGGGAA
>CAZCOC010000253.1:0-2065 GCA_964500075.1 uncultured Salinibacterium sp. | reverse complement strand
GTTGAGACCTCGCCGCCGACCATGAAGACGCCGAACAAACCACGATCCGGAATCGTGCCACCGGATGTGACGGCGAGGCGCTGCGCACCCGGCCGACCGGTGATCGTTCCAGCCACGCGATCCCAAACGATCCGCGGCCGAAGCTCGGCGAACTCGTCGCTCGGGTACAGTCCGCTCAACAGGTCGAGGGTCGCGCCGAAGGCGCTTCGCGGCAGTGATGAGAACGGTGCACTGCGCCGAACAGAGTCGAACCACTCCTCCACATCGAGGGTGTCGAGCGCGACCGCGGCAACGGTCTGCTGGGCGAGCACGTCGAGCGGATTGGCCGGCACGGCAATCGACTCGATCTGGCCGTGCAGCATCCGTTCGACGGCGACCGTCACGTGCAGGAGATCGGTGCGGTGCTTCGGGAACAGCATGCCTTTCGAGATCTCGCCCACCTGATGTCCAGCCCGTCCAATGCGCTGAAGACCGGATGCCACGGAGGGCGGCGACTCGACCTGAATCACAAGGTCGACCGCGCCCATGTCGATGCCGAGTTCAAGCGAGGATGTCGCAACCACGCAGCGAAGCACCCCGGTTTTGAGGTCGTCCTCGATGGTTGCGCGTTGCTCCTTGCTGACGGAGCCGTGGTGGGCCCTCGCCAACAGCCCCACCGACTCGGCGGACGTCCTCTCTGCATAAATCTCGTTGAGGCGGGCGGTGAGGCGCTCGGCGAGACGGCGCGAGTTGGCGAAGACGATCGTGGAGCGGTGCTCGAGGATGTGATCCACGATCGACTCCTCGACGTGCGGCCAGATCGAGGCTGCGGTCGGCTGCCCGCTGGCCGCTTCTGGTGCCTGTGCGGATGCCTGCACCGTGAGCCCGGGCGCGCTCATGTCGTCAACCGGCACGATCACGCTGAGCTCGAACGTCTTGGTGGCAGGTGGGTGCACGATCGTCACCGGTGCCCTGCCGCCGAGGAAGCGCGCGACTTCGTCGAGCGGGCGCACCGTTGCCGACAGCCCGATCCGCTGGGCCGGTCGTGCAAGCAACGCGTCAAGGCGCTCGAGCGACACGGCCAAGTGCGCGCCGCGCTTGGTCGCAGCAACGGCATGTACCTCGTCAATGATCACGGTGTCGACACCTGCGAGCGTCTCTCTGGCCGCTGAGGTGAGCATGAGATACAACGACTCGGGGGTCGTGATGAGGATGTCAGGGGGCGTGCGGGCGAGCATCCGTCTGTCTTGGGTTGTCGTGTCGCCAGATCGCACTCCGACGGTCACGCTCGGTGCAGGTAGCCCGAGTCGTTTGGCCGTTTGCGTCACGCCGACGAGCGGAGCGCGCAGGTTGCGTTCGACGTCGACGCCGAGCGCCTTGAGCGGCGAGATATACAGCACCGTCGTTCTGGTTGCGCCCGACGCAACTGCTTCGCCCCGAGCGACCAACCGATCAATCGCCCACAGAAACGCCGCCAACGTCTTGCCAGACCCGGTCGGCGCAACGACGAGTGCGTGCGCGCCGGAGGAGATAGCCTCCCACGCTCCGAGCTGGGCCGGGGTCGGCTCGACGAAAGCCCCGGCGAACCACTCGCGAGTTGCAGGGGAAAAGCGTTCGAGCACCGAGCTCATTTGGCTATCTTCCCGAACCTTAGATGTGCGCGGCCAGAAACGCCGAGAAGTCGGTCAGCTCCTCGCGCGAGATGGAGTGCGCGAGGTCCTCATACACATTGATCGTCGCGGTCGTGTGATCTGGCATCCAGTCGCGGGTTCGCTGGATGGCGGCATCCGGGGTCACCGGATCGTCTGCGCCTCGACCCCAGAAGACCGGCGGCCTGACCCGCGAGAGCTCGGCGTCACCGTCGTGCGCTTCCGTTGCGAGGAACCCGGCCAGACACACGGTGGCCGTAAACCGGGTCGGGGAGTGGCGCAGCAATTGCAGGGCCATCGCGCCGCCCTGCGAGAACCCGAGGAGCGAGATCGACGTGAAGGCGAGGGTGTCGATCCATTCGCTCACGGCCAGCACCGCGGCATCCACAACATGAGGTTGCGGGTTGCCAGCCGGGTTCCCCTCGCCGCGGCTCCAC
>CAZCOC010000252.1:0-2074 GCA_964500075.1 uncultured Salinibacterium sp. | reverse complement strand
GTAGGTGATCAAATTGGATCAGGGGTGAAGATTCGCCACTTGTTCTTGACAGGTGTCAATGGCCATTAGTTTCTGCCCACGGGCGGCCAACAGAAGTGCCCGCTGGTGGCCACGAAAACTGCCCACTCATGGCCAACAGATCTGCCCACCTGTGGTTGGTGGCGTCGGCCATGATCGGGCTGTGGTCTAACTCATCGCGGTGACTCCTTTCCCGGAAAGCGCTTCGGTGAGCCGGATCGAGTCGCCTGAGGTTTGGCAGACGTGGGCGTGGTGCAGCAGCCGGTCGACGGTCGCGGTGGCGAGAGTTTTGGGCATCAGCTCGTCGAATCCGGCCGGGTGCAGGTTCGACGACACCGCGATGGATCGTTTCTCGTAGGCGGCATCGACGAGTCGATAGAGTCCCTCGGCTGCGTCGGTGCCGACGGGCAGCAGCCCGATGTCATCGATCACGATCAAGTCGGCCCTGAGGATGCGGGCGACGACACGGGTGACGGAATCATCGGAACGGTGTGCACGCATCAGTGCGCCGAGGTCCTCGAGGCGGAACCAGGCCACTCGCATGCCTGCTTCGACGACGTGATGGCCAAGGGCTTCGAGGAAGAACGTCTTCCCGGTGCCACTGGGCCCGCAGACGACGACGTTCTCCTTCCGGCCGATCCATTCCAACGTCCGTAACGCCTGCTGCGTCGGCGCCGGAATGGAGGACACGGTCTCGTCCCAGGTGGCGAAGGTTTTCCCCGTCGGGAACCCGGCGGCCTTGCGGCGGGTGGCGAGCATGGATCTGGACCTGCCGGCGACTTCCTCGACGAACAGGGCCTTGATGATCTCCACCGGTTCCCAGCGTTGCGTGCGGGCGGTCGCGATCAGCTCCGGCGCCAGGGCGCGGGCATAGGGCATCTTCAGTTGCCGCATCAACGCCTCCACCTCCGTCGGCAGAGCAGGGGCGGGGGTGCTGAGCGGGCTCATGCGGTCTCCTCCAACTCGCCTGTCGCAGCGTCGGCCGGATGACCGGTGATGGGAGGTCGGCCGATCGCGGCCCACCCGCCGGTGCCCTGCGTCAGCGATCTCGCCTCCCCGGCCGCATGGGTCGTGATCCGGTTGGTCGCGGCGTTCAGGATCGAGGCCAGGTCCCCGTTGGCGAACCTGCCGTGGATCGCCGCGGTCCCAAGCGCCTGGTCGACCTCCCCCGTTCCGGCGATCTTTGCGAGGGTGACCGCTTCGGCCATCTTCACGTTCATCCGCGCCGTCCCCGCCGCGGCCGCCTCGAGCAACCAGCTGCGGGCACCATCACCGATTCTCAGGAACTCCGCCTCCGCCTTCGACCGGGCCACGATGGTGTATTCGCCCGGGATCTTCGGTGTGTGGTCGGGGAAGTGGGCGTCATCGATCGCAGGGCTCCCCGGCCGGGCACGGGCATGCCGGGCGACCTCGACCGGTCCGTCAGCACCATGGTGAACCACGATGACCTGCTCGTCAGGACCGGCACCGTGGGTGCGCACGAACACCCTCGCCCCGAGCAGATGCGCGGGGACGGAGTACTGGCCGTTCTCGAATGAGACCATCGGCGTGTTGCCCGGAACGCTGCGGGACACCCCGAACGCGACCGTGTGAGCGGTGTCCGGGATCCGATGCAGGCGTGGCTGCTCTTCGGCCAGCATCACCGCAGGCCTTTGACGCGTGACGCGATGCTCACGGCCATTGACCTGATCCATGAACGCCTGGCAGGCGGCCTCAACCTCGGCGAACGAGGCATATTCTTTGCGCAGGTTGATGTCTTTCGGGACGATGTCGGCCTTGGCAAGCTTCACCGACGACTCCACCCCACCCTTGCTGGCCGGGTCCGCCGGTTGACAGGTGAGCACCGTCACGCCGTAGTGGCGAGCGAAGGTGACCGTCTGCTGGTTCCGCACCGGCACCCCCGCGACATGACTGACGGTGACTGTCTTCTCGTTGTCCGTCAACACATAGGTCGGTGCGCCGCCGATGATCCGGAAGCTGCGATCAAGGGCAGCGAACACCGACGGCGCCGTCCGATCACGCAACGCGATCACGACCCTAAACCTCGACCACGCCA
>CAZCOC010000251.1:0-2087 GCA_964500075.1 uncultured Salinibacterium sp. | reverse complement strand
CCCGACGGCTTGTGAACGAGGTAGCGCTCCTTGGCGATCGCGAACTCCGCGAACGCACCGTCGCCAACACCGAAGACTTCGTCGCCGACCTTGAAACGCGTGACGTCCTCGCCGACCGCATCGACGACGCCGGCCAGTTCCAGACCGCGCACCGGGTTCTTGGGACGTCGAAGTCCGACACCGAAGAAGCGCGCGAGGTGCGGAAGCCCGGTCATGAGGTGCCACGCACCCATGTCGAGGCCGGCGGTGCGCACGCGAACGCGCACGGAACCCTTTCCGACGGTCGGGCGAGGGATGTCGCGAAGCTCGAGCACGTCCGCGTCGCCATAGCGGTCTTGGGTCATTGCCTTCATGGTGCTCATGGTGCTGATGGTGTTCATGGCTGCTTCCTTGAGGTTGATGGTTTTTGCGCTAGTCATGCGGATTCTCCTGGGCGTGGGTATTGGAACACGTCGTCGAGGGGCACCTCGAACACGCGGGCGATTTGAAATGCGACCTCGAGCGTTGGTGAGTAACGTCCTTGCTCGATGGCGATGACGGTCTGGCGGGTTAGCCCGATCCGTTCTGCAAGCTCGGCTTGGGTCATCTCGGCCCGAGCGAATCGGAGCGCTCGAACCGAGTTGGTCACCCGGGTCGGCTTCACCATTCCGGTATCCCCCGCCGGTACGCGACGGCTTTGGCGATTGTGCTCAGGATTGCCGACAGCACAAAGCACAGGTACAGCACGTTTGCGATCCAGAACGTATCCCACTGCGCAAGCGCCATGAGGAGCGCTGCGACTCCGCCGATGACTACGAACGATTGGCCCGTGTATTCACCGAAGCGGTAGATCTGCCGGTCGCGCTGATCCTTCTGACCTGCGCTGCGCGGGGATGACACCGCCAACGCGATGCTCCCGACGATCGCCGCAACAATGGCACCTACGATGGTCGCGAGCAGCGGTAACTCGTAGGCAACCGGGCTGAGGCCATCCAAGCCGAGCTCGACTCCGACAAGCATCGGCAGCACGATCGCGAGGTAAACGACATATGCAATCACCGAGATGACTCCGTGCAGCCATGCGCTCTTCTCTTCGAATGACATTGACAACTCCTGATGTAAAGAAAATCTGACATCCGCAATGTAACTTATCCTGTACACAGTGTCAAACTTTGTTTACACCCGCGCGCACAGTCAAACCTCACTAGGCTCGAACCGTGAAAATCGCGCGTTTCAGTACCGGCGGCGATCCACGATTCGGGATCGTCGACGATGAAGACCTTGTCGTACTCAATGGCGACCCGATGTTTAGCGGCTACGACACGACAGGGGAGCGCGTCCCCCTCGCTGACGCGAGACTGCTGGCCCCGGTCATCCCGCGATCGAAGATTGTCTGCGTCGGATTGAACTACGCCGAGCACAAGGAAGAGCTCGGGTACGACGGTCCGGATGCTCCGCTACTGTTCCTTAAGCCGAACACCGCGATCATCGGGCCGGGCGAATACATCCAAATACCCCCCGTCGATGGGCGCATCGTGCACGAGGGTGAGCTGGCAATCGTGATCGGCTCGATCGCCAAAAGTATCAGCGCCAATGACTACGCCGACTACATTTTTGGGTACACCATCGCCAACGACGTCTCGGCTCGCGATCAGATGTTCGCCGACGGGCAGTGGGCGCGGGCGAAAGGCTATGACACCTTTTGCCCGATCGGTCCGTGGATCGAAACCGAGCTCGACGCCAGCGCGCTCGAGATCTCGACCTTCGTCGACGGCGAGGCGCGCAGGAGCGGCAACACCCGAGACCTCTTGCATAAGATCCCCGAGATCCTGGCGTACGCCTCGGATGTCTGGACGCTGTTGCCTGGCGACCTCGTGCTGACCGGCACTCCAGCGGGACTCGGCGGTTTTGTCGACGGCCAGCGCGTCGACATCACCATCGAGGGAATCGGCACACTCTCGAACCCCGCCAAGAACCGAGAGTGAGCGAGCAGACGCTCAACCGCGGCGCCATCCAGCGTCGCACGCTCGGGGTGCTCATCACCGGTCAGGTGCTTGGCGGACTCGGGTTCGGCTCGACCCTCGCGATCGGATCGCTGCTCTTCGTGT
>CAZCOC010000250.1:0-2097 GCA_964500075.1 uncultured Salinibacterium sp. | reverse complement strand
CATTGCTGTGCAGAAACATTGCTGTGCAGAAACATTGCTGTGCAGGATCGATCTAACCCCTCCGCGTGCCCGCTGTCGAGTCCTTCCGGCAAACTCGAAGTGAGCGTGACGAAATGTGCCTCGCTCTGGCTGCCGATGCCCATGCTGCAGAAAGTTCTGCGACACGCCGGAAATACTAGATGTAGTGGAATGACAAGCGTGTGACTCCCGTTATATAGTGAGAACCCACCGACAAGGCGTCGGGATGCACGAGAAGAAGTGCATGAGAAGAAGACTTGAGGAGGTTCGAAATGGACAACGACGACACAGTCGGCGGCTACGCAGTCCCCGTCGACCCAATGGATCTTCTGCAGTGCGACAGCTGCCAGTAACTACAACTGCGGCTCGCACCTCAAGATTCGAAGCCCCGGCTGACCACGACGGTCGCCGGGGCTTCCCCGTTAAGCTGGGAGCGTGCCAGTGAACCCCGAACTTCAAGGACGAGTGTTCGCCCCAGCCCCGGCCTATCTCGTCGGGAGGGAGAAGGTCCGAGAGTTCGCACGAGCCGTGGACTCTACTAGCCCGCTCAATTACGACCCGGCCGCAGCATCCGCCGCTGGGTATTCGGATGTCGTGGCCCCCCCGACCTTTGCGGTCGTAGTGCAGGAGGCAACCCTGGCGCAACTGTTGGCCGAACCGGATGCTGGCATCGACTTCTCGCGGGTTGTTCACGGTGAGCAACGGTTCAGCTACACGCGTCGGATCGTGGCTGGCGACGAGTTGACCGCCACCCTGTCGGTGACGAGCATCAAGTCGCTCGGCGGTCACTCGATGGTCACAGCCGAGTCATCGATGGTGGATGCCAGCGGAGCCCACGTCGTTACCGCGATCTCGACCCTCGTGGTCAGGGGCGAAGAATGATGGTCGGGGACGTGCTCGCGCAGCGTGAATTCGCGCTGACCCGGGACAGTCTCGTGCGCTACGCGGGCGCCTCGGGCGACTTCAATCCGATCCACTATCGAGATGACATTGCGGTGTCGGTCGGGCTCCCCGGCGTACTCGCCCACGGCATGCTCACGATGGGCCTAGCGGTGCAGCCAGTCGTCGACTGGCTCGGCGACCGCGGCTGGGTGAGCGACTATCAGGTGCGCTTCACGCGTCCCGTACTCGTGGATGCGGCAGACGGTGCGACCGTCACGGTGGTCGCGAAGGTCGGCCTTGTCGAGGAAGGCACAGCCCGAATCGACCTCACGGTGACATTTGGCGGGGAGACCGTGCTCGGCAAAGCGCAGGTGCGGGTCACCTTCGCCTGATGCTGCTTTCAAACCTGACGACCATGCGCGTGGGGGGTCCCGCCCGGGAGGTCGTCGCGCCAGCGACCGAAGCCGCGCTGGTCGCGGCCGCGCGCGACGCGTGGTCCACCGGCGAGGAGTGGCTCGTCCTCGGCGGCGGATCCAACTTGGTTGTCAGTGATGCCGGGTTCGATGGCACGGTCATCCGCGTCGTCACGACTGGCATCGAGGTGCAAGAGGATGCCGCGGGCATGCGCCTGCGAGTGCAAGCCGGTGAACCGTGGGACGCCCTCGTGGCCCGCGCAGTTGCCGAGGGCTGGGCCGGGATTGAGGCGCTGAGCGGCATCCCCGGTTCAACGGGTGCGGCCCCAATTCAGAACATCGGTGCCTATGGGCAAGAGCTGTCGTCAACTCTCGTCTCGATCGACTTCCTCGACTACAGCACGGAGGAAGTGCAGCGAGTGCCAGCTGCAGAGCTCGGCCTCGGGTACCGAACGTCGGCACTGAAACGAGGGCGCGCTGGCGTTGTGCTCGCGATCGAGTTGGCGCTCGCGGCAGCCCGGGACAGCCTCGTTTCTGACGCGCAACTCGCTACCGCGCTCGGGGTGCCGATCGGTTCCCGCGTCCCAACCGCTGTGATTCGCTCTGGCGTGCTCGCGTTGCGCGCATCAAAAGGCATGGTCCTCGACGCAGGCGACCCTGACTCAGTGAGCTGCGGCTCGTTCTTCACGAACCCGATTGTCAGCGAACTCTTTGCTCATCGGCTACCGCCCGAGGTGCCGCGCTGGCTTCAGGACGACGATGCTTCGGTGAAGCTCAGCGCCGC
>CAZCOC010000249.1:0-2117 GCA_964500075.1 uncultured Salinibacterium sp. | reverse complement strand
TCGCGACATCCGTCGGCACGCCCTGATATCTGGACGGTATCGCTCTGCGCATGCCACGGTTCTGGTCAACATCGGGGAAGACGGCGACAAAGGTCTCGACGGTCGTCAGCGTCGAGCGCCCGTCGGCGTCGACATCGAGGTAATAGTGCGCGTCGAAGCTCTCAAAGGAGAAGTCGTTGACGTCCGCGGAGACCCCCGGCGCTGCACCGCCAAACGAGAGTGCGATCACGAACCCGGCCAGCAGCGACAGCATTGCTCGTTTCATGTGCCCAACTTACGGCGATTGGACGCCAGCCACGTGTCGAGCTCGTCCGGCCTGTCGGTGATCACCCCGTCGACTCCGAGTGCGAGCGCCTCGGCCCACGTCGTGCTGTCGTTCAGTGTGTATAGCAACACTCCGAGGCCAGCTTCTCGGATCCGGTCGACTGCACGGGGATCCTGCCGGACGAACTTGAGGCTCGTCGCGATCGCGACGGCCCCACACTCCGCAGCGAGGATGGCGGGGTCACCAACGACCACCCGGGAGATGATCACGCGAGGAACGCCGGGCGCGGCATCCCGGAGCGCCCGCAGCGTCATCAGGTCAAAACTCGCCACCAGCGCGCGGTCGCGCATGCCGTAGTCCCACAGCAGGTCAGTCACGATCCGGGTCTGGGTCGCGTTCCACGAACCCTTCAGTTCGAGAATGGCGCTCTTGCCAGACGGTTGCAATAGATAGAGAAGTTGCTCGAGGGTGGGAACAATGGTGCCCGTGAAGGCCGGGGCGTACCAGGAGCCCGCGTCGAGCTGGCTAATCTGCTGGTAGGTCATGCTCCAGACTGGTCCGGTTCCATTGGTCGTACGGTCGACGACCCAGTCGTGCATGAGCACTGGCACGCCGTCGGAGGTGAGCTGGACGTCGGTCTCGACGAAGGCGACATCGCTGTCGATGACGAGTTGGAAGGCGGGCAGGGTGTTTTCGGGGGCTCCGGCTTGATCGCCACGGTGCCCCGCCACGAATCCGACTTGGCCGGGCGCTCGCAGTGCGTCAAACTCACTCGCTGCGTGCACGCTCGCGACATCAGGGCTGAGCGCCATCACGACCACAAGACCGGCCGAGATGACCCCGGCAATCAGGGCGTGCGCACGGTTTGGACGGGACTGCCACCACGCAATCGTCACGGCAAGCCGTTCGTTCAGGACACTCGCACCGTTGCGAGCGTGCCA
The DNA here is from genome assembly GCA_964500075.1 of uncultured Salinibacterium sp. Classification (GTDB taxonomy): domain Bacteria; phylum Actinomycetota; class Actinomycetes; order Actinomycetales; family Microbacteriaceae; genus Rhodoglobus. The sequence continues at coordinate 911 of CAZCOC010000249.1, read as the reverse complement.
CCACTCTAGTGGCGGCGTTACCAACCTGTTATGCAGTCGCGCGACGCGCGAGACTCGCCCCTGACGGACAACACGGTTTTACGCGAGCTCCTCGCGAGCAGCTTGCCGCGTGATGCGTTCGGCCATGCCGGCGAAGATCACCCCGTGAAACGGCTGGATTGCGAACCAGTACAGGCGCCCACCAAGGCCGGTTGGGAAGAAGACGGCTCGCTGGCGATACGTAGAGCCGCCGGCCGGGTCGGCTTCGGTCGTCATCTCCAACCATGCCCTGCCGGGCACCTTCATCTCAGCCCGGAGCCGCAGCATATGACCGCGATCAATGGTTTCCACCCGCCAGAAGTCGAGTGCGTCACCCGGTGCGAGTCGCCGTGAGTCCCGCCTGCCGCGGCGAAGCCCGACGCCACCAACCAGCTTGTCGGCCCAGCCGCGGATCGCCCACGCCAGCGGGAACGAATACCAGCCGTTCTCGCCGCCGATGCCTTCGACGACGTTCCACAACCGGTCGACGGGCGCGTCGGAGTGCTGCACCCGCTCATCGGTGTAGACCGTGTGCCCAGACCAATCCGGGTCGCTCGGGATGAGATTGCTCGGCGCCCCAGCAACAGTGGAGTTCTGCCAGCTCGTCTCCACCTCGCCGTCGCGCACCTTGGCGAGCGCAAGACGCACGGCACGCCGGTAACCGGTCAGCCCACCGTCCGGAGCGGGGATGTACTGCTCAATATCATGTTCGCTTGCCACGCAGTCGGACTGCAGACTCGCGATGATCGGCACGGCAAGCTTGCGCGGGATCGGCGTGACGAGATTGACCCACTGCGAGGCTAGCCAAGGCGTCAGCACTGGCAGGGATGCGATGGGTCGCTGGCGGAGGCCCGCTTCGACGGCATAACCGTTCATCAGTTGGCCGTAGCGGA
>CAZCOC010000248.1:0-2125 GCA_964500075.1 uncultured Salinibacterium sp. | reverse complement strand
TAGATCGATCCTGCACAGCAATGTTTCTGCACAGCAATGTTTCTGCACAGCAATGCAGTTCCACCCGCACCACCCGAGCGACTGCACCGGAATACCGGCTAAGGAGCACAACGCATGACAATGACGTCATCACGAACGAGCCCGAGCGATCCGCAAGGTTCGGCGAATGCAATCAGCTGGACGGCTGTGCAGTCCGGCCTGTGGGTCGGCAAAACCAACGGCGAGTTCGCCGGCATGATTGAGGCCCCAGCTGGCACGGGCTTTGTAGCGACAACCCGCCTCGCCAAGACCCTCGGTATCTTTGCCACAATCGAGCAAGCGAAGGCAAGCTTCAAAGCACAACCCACCCAATAGACTGGCGCTTCGCCAACATCCGAGCGGAGCACCAGTGACAACGATCGCCCCCGAAAACCCGCCGAATCAGGGTTTGCCGAAGCAGGGTTTTCCGAAGCAGGGTTTTCTGCGCAGCAACATCGAGGTGTTCCTTGCTGTGCTCCTTGGTCTGGTCTCGATCGCTACGGCGTACGCATCGTTCCAAGGCGCGCTGTACGGCGGTGTGATGACGCAGAGCTACACCATCGGGTCCAACTTGGCCACCGAAGCAGAGTCGCTCTACCTCGAGGGCAACCAGCAATATGTGCAGGATGCCCAGCTATACGACCGACTTACTGACCTGCAGCTCGACATCGCAAACCCTGACGCGGCGATTTCGGCCGCGGCCCAGATTAAGTACGACACCATCTACTTCCAGTCCGTCTCCGAGGATCTTGACGCCGCGATCCTTTGGGCCGATGAGCAGAACGCGGCCGACCCCAACCTCTGGTACAGCCCGCTCGACAACGATGATTACCGCGAAACACTGTTCGGCGGCTATCGGGACGTCAAGGAACAGGCGGATGCCACGATCGCGAAGGGCGACGAAGCGAACGCGCTCGGCGACAGGCTGACTCTGGCCACCGTGATCATGGCAATCGCACTGTTTCTACTCGGCATCTCGGCAGTCGTACGAAACTACCCAGTGAAACTGATCATGGCTTCGTTCGCAATCGTGATCTTCCTCGCCGCAGCAGTATTCGCCGCGACAATCCCGATGCTGACTCTTTAGCTGGCTCTCGAGCCTGCTCCGCCGGTCGGTGCGCGCCCGATGGACGCTCAACGAGAGCGAGACCGTGGTAGCTGAGGCGGGGTACGATCCCGCGACCTCACGGTTATGAGTCGCCATCGGGCCCTCGCTGGCAAGCCAGAGGCGCGGCAGTTCCCTAAATTCTCGGGACATTTGAGTGCCAATGGGCTCAGTAGAGTGACTGTGGGTGCGCCTCAGTTGTGGGCACGAGGTGCGCAAAACCGACTTGCAGCGAGGTTGTGCTTCAGGGGCTCGGATCCCCCAGCCCCCTTTCCTGCCCGCTTCCGACGTCGGTCGCGGTCTTGCATTAGCGGTCGTAGTGGTATCGGCATCCGGCGATGCGGATCTCGTCGCCGGCGACCTTATAGATGAGGCGATGTTCGTGGGTGATCCGCCGGGACCAATAGCCGTGGAAGCCATGCTTCAGCGGTTCCGGCTTCCCAATGCCCTCGTTTCCGTTTCGCGCAATGTCACTCAACAAGGTGTTGATGCGACGCAGGACTTTTCGATCTTGCGTTTGCCACCACTCGTAATCTTCCCAAGCGTCTTGGTCCCAGACGAGGTTCATTCTTTAATGGCGTGTTCAGTACCTTGGCCCGATTCAAGGCGCTCTATCGAGCCCAGGAGTCGCTGAGCGTTCGCCGGGGATCTCAGCAGATACGCGGCCTCTTTCAGCGACTCGTAGTCGTCGAGGGAGACGATGACAACGGGTTCGTGGCCAGCGCGGGTGATAATGACTTCCTCACGGTCATCAACCACTGCTGACAATGTCGCCGCATAATTTGCTCGAGATTCTGAATAGGTCATGGTGCGCATGGGCATTCCTTTCGCGTACAGCTTATTGTACGTCGAGATTGCCGACAGCACGTCGTTCGCCATCGCATGCTCGCGGCCTAACCTCAAAACCCCCGGGGATCCGGGGATTTTAGTGGTAGCTGAGGCGGGGTACGATCCCGCGACCTCACGATTATGAGTCGTGCGCTCTAACCAACTGAGCTACTC
>CAZCOC010000247.1:0-2150 GCA_964500075.1 uncultured Salinibacterium sp. | reverse complement strand
GCTACACCCGCATCACCAAGCTCGGCTTCCGCAAGGGCGACAACGCTTCGATGGTGCAGATCGAGCTCGTGCTCGAACCGGTGAACCCGAAACCGAAGTCGGCGAAGAAGACCGCCGCCGCCGAGGCCAAGGATGCACCAGCTGCGAACGTTGCCGATGAGGCAAGCGTCGAGCCAGAGACTGAGGCAGCAGTCGAGGCTGTCGAAGAAGAGGCCGCCCAGTCAACCGGTTCAGTCGAGACAGAGAGTGTTTCTGATGAGACTGCGGATGCTGACGCGGAAGATGCCGCGGAAGCACCAGCCGACGAGGCTCCGGCCGACGAAGCCAAATAGCTCCACTAGATCCACGTCGAAGACCCCCGCTCAATGAGCGGGGGTCTTCTGGTTTCTACCCGCGCTGTTCGGCGGAGGCACCCGCGGTTGACGAGATTTCTTCCCGCGACGCGGATTCTAAGGAAGCCGCCATATCGCACAGGATCACGTTTGCTGGGCCCCGCTCGCTGCGGGGTGCCTTGCTGTTTGGCTGATGCGCTTCAGACCAGCTGAACCGGTGAGCCGTACTGTGCGACGCGCTCGTCCGAAGTGAGCAGATTGAGGCCTTCGACTCTGGCCTGTGCTACCTGGATGCGATCGAAAGGGTCTGCATGGAGTGGTGGCAGTTCAATGACGGCAGCGCCATGCGCGCCATCAATGGGCAGTTCCGCATAGCCGTTGTCGAGCAGTCCGCGACGAAGTACGCGCGGATCGACGGTGAAGTCCGTTCGACCCGACCCGAACTTGATCGCGACCTCCCAGATCGCGGCTGAACTGAACATGAGGCCGACCGCGGGCTCTTCGATCAACGCACGCGCCCGATCGCTCAGCTTCTCTGGCCGCATACTGAGCCACAGCAGCAGGTGGGTGTCAAGCAAGTAGATCATGCGAGTCCGGAGAAGGCTGCGGCGATCTCCGTTTCTGCCATGCGATCGAAGTCGTCTGGGAACTCCATGTCGCGCAAGAATCCGGTGCGCTTCTTCTGCTCGGCGGGCACTGCATCCAGCGGCACGATTTTGGCGACAGGGCGACCGGCCTTCGCGATGACGACGGATTGACCCGCCGTGACCTCATCGATGAGGCGTGAAAAGTGGGTCTTCGCGTCGTGGATATTGACGGATTTCACGGACCCTCCCGGTGGACTAAGTGGGATTAGTCTACCCCGAACGTTTAGGCTTAGCAGCCGTGACCGACGAACCTCAGCGCGACGAACCTCAGCGCATTGCCGAGCTTCAGCGGGCCGACAGTAGTCGGCTACGGCTCAACATCGCGTACGACGGCACGGACTTCACCGGGTGGGCCAAGCAGCCGGGCTTGCGAACGGTGCAGGGTGAACTCGAGGCAGCGCTTGCGATTGTCTTTCGCCGATACGGTGAGCCGCCCGTGCTCACCGTCGCTGGCCGCACCGACGCTGGCGTGCACGCGACCGGCCAGGTCGCGCACCTCGACCTCACGCCCGCTCAGTTCAAGCACCTGCGCTCCCCGCACGGCCAAGGCGCGGTCGACCCGACAACCATCCTCGCCAAACGGCTCAACGGCATCGCGGGGCTCAAGAGTGACGTTTACGTCTCGAGGGTCAGCATCGCGCCTCCCGGGTTCGACGCGCGCTTCTCGCCGATCTGGCGTCGCTACGAGTACCGAATTGCGGATGCCGCGGCCACCCGCAACCCGCTCCTGCGCCACCACACGGTCTGGTACCCGGCCGTACTCAATCTCGAGGCAATGAACACGGCGGCCGCCGAACTGCTCGGCCTGCACGACTGGGCGGCATACTGTCGACCTCGAGAGGGCGCGACGACCATCCGGGAATTGCAGGAGTTCACGTGGGCGCGCGACTCCGATGGAGTACTGGTGGCACGGCTGCAGGCTGATGCGTTCTGCCACAGCATGGTTAGGGCGCTCGTCGGTGCGGCGGTGTCGGTCGGCGAAGGCAAACTGGCGGGGGAGCGTCTGCTCGTCAGCCGGAGTGAAGCGCGGCGCACGAGCGAGTTCAAGGTCATGCCTGCGCACGGGCTCACGCTGACGGAGGTCGGCTATCCAGACGACCCGGGGGCGCGGGCTCGACAGACGCGCGCTAGACGAGACTCTGGTGATGGCCTAAGCTAGACCCTTGGTGCC
>CAZCOC010000246.1:1887-2156 GCA_964500075.1 uncultured Salinibacterium sp. | reverse complement strand
CTCCTGAGACGATCACATAGCTGCCGTTCTGCGGTGCAGGTGGCGCAGGGGGGGCCGATTCGGCTGGCGGCGTAGGTTGAGCGGAGGGCTCCTGCGTTTCAGTGACGGGCCCCGCAGGCACGTCTACGGGCGCTGAGGTGCTCGGCGTCCGACCAGTGGGCGTCTGACCCGCCGGCGTCTGACCCGTCAGCGGACGGCCGACGAGGTTCGACCCGGCAGCGGAGTCGTCGCGGAGCACCACCGGGGATTCGCGCTGGTCGATCACGGGC
>CAZCOC010000246.1:0-1877 GCA_964500075.1 uncultured Salinibacterium sp. | reverse complement strand
GCTCGGGGCAGTCGCGCCTGGGACCACAATCGTTTGGCCGGGGTAGATGATGCTTGACCAGCCGAGTCCATTCGCCAGCAGCACCGAGATCGTCGAGACGCCGAATCGCTCGGCGATCGCGCTGATCGTGTCGCCCGCAACGATTGTGTACGCGCCGTCGCGCTTGGCGCTCGACTCCGCATAGTCCTGGTTCTGGTGGGTGACATCCGCTGGCATAGCCGTCGTTGACAGGGTGAGCTGTTGGCCAGGAAAGATTAGTGACGTCCAGCTGAGCCCGTTGAGCGCGAGCACGGATGGAGTCGACAGGCCGAAGCGCATCGCAATGTCGCTCACCGTGTCGCCCGCGAGCACGCGATAGATGCGAGGAGCCTGCGTCGCTGCCACTGCGGATTGTGGTGGGACAGCCGCCGCCACGTGAGCGGCACCAAAAACTGCACGTGCAGGGGCCGCGCTTCGTGGAACAGTGGCCAAAACCGCTTCAGAATTCTCGGCTTTCGGTTGTGCCGGGCGCTTCACTTGTGCGGATTCGATTGTGGTCGGGATGTTCATCGCCACGGCCATTGATCCGACCAGAACGATCGGAACAGTGGCATAGAGGCTTTTTGCGATCCGGTGGCGGGTGCCGTCACTGTCCGCTCGTTCACCGCGGGTGTCTGACGCGACCGCGTGCACCTGCCGAGGGGCGAGCCCCGCAAACACGGCGCGCGCTACCTCGTCACTGTCGTGCTCGTCAGCGTCGTGCTCGTCACTGCCGTGCTCGCCAGTGCCTTGCTCGTCAGTGTCGTAATCATCGTCGTCATCACGGTGCGGGGTGTCGCTCATTGCCCATCCGTCCTGCTTGCGGCCCAGGAGGTGCTTGGGTAGACCCAACACACCACTGTCAAAGCTGGCACAGATGGTATCTTCTGTCAATTAGTGGGGAAATTGTGATTTGAGTTAATGCAAACGAAACATGGCGCGTCAACGGTAGTACGCGAGCGTTGAGCGCCGCGAACCGATACTCCGTGGCAGTCTTGTCGTGTGACAGAAACAGCACCAGTGCGTTGGTTGACGATTCCTGATCTCACCGAGTTGCTTGGTCTCAAGGTTAGTCAGGTTCGACGCCTGATCGAAGATCGCTCTCTTCTGGCCAGCCGGGTTGATGGGGTGTGGATGGTCCCAGACCTGTTTATTGAGAACGGGGAACCGCTCCACGATCTCAAGGGCACCCTTGTGGTTCTTGCCGATGCCGGCTTCAGCAACGATGAGGCCATGCGGTGGTTGCTCGACCCGGATGAGAGCATCGGTATCGCGCCTGTTGAAGCGCTTCGTCGTGGTCGTAAGGCCGAAGTGCGCCGGGTCGCGCAGGCACTCGGGTTCTAGAAGCTCGCTCCCGGTCGAGTTATGCCGACCGCCGCGTCACAGTCTCTGCCAGCTCAAGGAGTTGGGCACGTGCCGCGGCGGTGATCGGTGCCTCGGCTAGTGCAGCTTGTGCACGTCCGACGTTGTGCTCGATAATCCGCTCGACTCGATCGGCAGCGCCGCTGTCTCGAATCGCGCTGCGGATCATCTCGATCTGTTGTTCGTCGAGTTCGGCGTCTCCGAGAAGTTCGTCAATGAGCTCGCAAACCGGTATCGGCAGTTCTGAGCGAGCCAAGGCGATCAGCACCGTTCGTTTGCCTTCGCGCAGGTCGTCGCCCGCGGGCTTTCCGGTCACGGCGGGATCCCCAAACACCCCGAGCAGATCATCGCGCAACTGGAAGGCGATTCCGAGCGGCAGTCCAAATGCACGGAGCGCGTCCAACTGTGCGCTGCCCGCGCCAGCGAGGGCAGCGCCGATCACGAGGGGCGCTTCGACGCTGTACTTCGCGGACTTATAGACGATCACGCGGTGGGCT
>CAZCOC010000245.1:0-2199 GCA_964500075.1 uncultured Salinibacterium sp. | reverse complement strand
AAAAATTGCCTTCTAGTTGAGTGTCGACTGGGAGATTCGCGTGCTGCACGAGCGTTCCACGCGGAAGCCAAAAATACAGTCTAGCAGCCCCTCGATGGCCTCGGCAATCGTACTAGCCTGAGCGCATTCCGTCGCTCAGTTCGCATATTTTGGGAGTGCCGGCCAGCGGCATCCGTCGTATTCACGAGACCGCGCTCGGCATGCAGGGCGTGATCTCACTCGCTGTCGGTGAGCCAGATGCCACGGTAGCAGCGCACATCGCGGCGGCAGCGAAAGCCGCGTGGGACGCTGACGAGACCAACTACACCGCAAACGGCGGGATCGCCGCTCTTCGGGCGGCAATCGTCGACAAGCTTGCACGGGTGAACTTGCTGCACGTCGAGCAAGAATAGGTCTGGGTCACGGTTGGCGCGACGCAGGCGCTCCACCAGGCGATGGCCATCACACTGTCGGCCGGCGATGAAGTGCTGATACCCGACCCTGGGTACACGACCTTCACGATGAACGCGCACATGCTCGAGGCCGTCGCGGTGCCGTATCCGCTCAGTCCGGATGCCGGTTTCCTGCCCGACATCGCTGAACTCGAGTCGCTTGTAACGGGTCGCACCAAAGTGATCGTGATCAACTCTCCATCCAATCCTCTTGGCACCGTCTTTCCCAAGGAACTGCTGGTTGAAATTCTCGAGTTCGCGCGCCGCCACGATCTCTGGATCATCAGCGATGAGGTGTACGAGTATTTTGCGTGGGCCGAACCGCACCTCAGTGTCGCGGCGTTCGACACCGACAACCGGGTACTGAGTGTGTTCTCGTTCTCGCAGACCTACGCGATGACCGGCATCCGGGTCGGATATCTCGTCACGCCGCCTGGCCTGAGCGCAACGATGCGTTCTGTGCAGGAAGCGGCCATCAGTTGCGTCAACGCTCCCGCCCAGTTCGCCGCGATTGGCGCGCTCACCGGTGACCAAGGAGATGTAGAGCTCGCGCGAGAGCACTACCGGAGCAATGGCGACGCAGCCATGCGGTTGCTCGATGAACGCGGCATCCGCTACCTGACCCCCGGCGGAGCCTTCTACTTGTGGATCGACGTGAGCTTCGCTAGCGGCGGGAACGTCGCAGATTGGGCGGAGGCGTTCCTCATTGCCGAACGAGTCGCCGTCGCGCCTGCCGACTCCGGCTGCGGCTTGAGGGGAACACCAGAGTGGTTTTCGGGGGTTAGCCGGATGCCGCGGTGATACGTGCGATTCGTAATCTTGATGCATGACAACCACTTCGAAAACCATCCAACCTGACGCGACCGCGTCGGACCTTCTGCCCACCGACGCCCTCGCAACGATCGTTGAACCAGCGCCTGCCGCTCGCCAAGTCGTTGTGCGCACGCAACCGATTCTGGCGATCCTGAGTCTCGTGTTCGGCGTCACAGGCATTGTGACAACAATGATCTTCCCGTTCTCAGTCGCCGGGCTCGTGCTCGGCATCCTGGCACTCCGGCGCGAGCCGCAGGCCCGCGCCATGGCCATCTGGGGCACCGTCATCAGCGGCATCCCAGGGGCCCTCATCGTTCTGGTCGGCTTGCTTGCGATCATGATCTTGATTCCGCTCGGCTTCGTTGCGGCGACTCTGTAGTCCTCAGTTCACGCGGAGGACCCGGCAACGCTCGGCTTCGTTGCGGTGCCGGGACCTTCGGCACCTCATGCGTCTCGTAAACTTGGGTACGGTCATCGCGGCGCCGTTTCGGTGTTGGCGTTGCCACGCTGCATCCGGCAGCCGTCAATTCGCGAGGTAGTCAGTGAGTCCACGAGCACAAACGGCACTCGAACCTGCCTCGACCGATCCCGAGTTCATTCGCAATTTCTGCATCATCGCGCACATCGATCACGGCAAGTCGACCCTCGCTGACCGGATGCTGCAAATCACTGGAATCGTGAGCGACCGGGACATGCGAGCCCAGTACCTCGACCGAATGGACATCGAGCGCGAGCGCGGCATCACCATCAAGAGCCAGGCCGTGCGCCTGCCGTGGGCCGGTGTTGGCCCGAACGGTGCGCGACAAAGCTTCGCACTCAACATGATTGACACCCCGGGCCATGTCGATTTCACCTACGAAGTTTCCCGTTCGCTCGCTGCCTGCGAGGGCGCGGTGCTCTTGGTCGATGCCGCCCAAGGCATCGAGGCCCAGACCCTCGCGAACCTGTACCTCGC
>CAZCOC010000244.1:0-2227 GCA_964500075.1 uncultured Salinibacterium sp. | reverse complement strand
CTCGTGACCGTCTTCAACGCCTTCGGTTCGGCGGTGACCGTCATCGACGTTGCACCGAGGATTCTTGTGGCATCCGACCCTGCTATTTCTGAAGGCGTCGCGGCGGCGTTCGTTGAACAAGGGGTCAACGTTCATACGGGCATCGACGGGGTTGAGTCGTTGACGAAGAACGACGACGGGTCCATCACGCTGGCTTGGCGTGAGCGAGGCAAAGTGAAAGCTCGCGGGTTCGACGCGGTCGTCATGGCCACCGGCTGGCCGGCGGATGTCTCGGATCTCGGGCTTGAGAATGCTGGAATCGCGGTCGAGAGGTCAGCCATTCCTGTCGACGCAAACTTTCGCTCAATCGTGTCGAACATCTTCGCGGTCGGGGATGCGAACGGTCGCGACATGCTCGTGCAAGCGGCGCAGTTCGAGGGGGAGGCGGCAGCGGAAAACGCCGTGCTCGGTGCGAACCGCCGCACCCCGCACCACTTGCTTCCGGCCGGAGGCTTCACCGATCCCGACTACGCCGGGGTCGGGTTTACCGAAGAGCAAGCTCGGGAGCGCGATGCGCAGTGCGTCGTCGCGGTCGTGCCCTATGCCGCACTCGACCGCGCGGTGATCGATGATCGGGAGCGGGGATTTCTCAAGCTCATCGCCGATCGCCGCCGCGAGCTCATCCTTGGCGCGCACGCGGTGGGTGAGAATGCGGTCGAGGTCGTTCAGTCGGTCACGACGGCGATGGCGGCCGGCATCGATGTTGCGACGCTTGCCAAGGTAAAGTTCGCCTATCCCAGCTACAGCGCCATCATCGGACTTGCGGCGCGGAGGCTACTGGCAGAGCCAGAGCGGGCCGCTTCGCTGGAGTAGCCGCTCCGGCGCAGCTGGGCTCGGCGGCTGCGTTCAGTCGTACTGGCGGTGAATGAGACGCGAGAGCACGATTGCGCTCCGGGTATGGTCGACGTTCGGGGCGAGTCGCACACGCTCGAGCGCAACCTCAAGCGAAGCAATGTCGCGAGATCGCATGTGCACAATCGCGTCGGCCGAGCCAGTCACCGTTCCGGCATCCACGACCTCTGGCACCGCGGAGAGGATGCGCTTGAGCTCGTCTGGTGCCACCGTTCCCCGGCAGAATAACTCGACGTAGGCCTCGGTCGAGAGGCCATCGACTGCCGGGTCAACCTGGATCGTGAAGGCTCGAATTGTGCCATCGGCGACGAGCCGGTCAACCCGGCGCTTGACGGCTGATGCGGACAACCCGATCTGCACGCCGATATCGCCGTACCCTGAGCGGGAATTTAAACGCAGCAAGTCGATGATTCGATGGTCCAGATTGTCCATCGTGCCACTGTATGGCGGATTGTTGCGCCGAACCCCCCGAATGCACAATCTTCGAGTGCCTTGCGCCCCCAAACTCCGGATCAGTGCGTGACAGACTCGAATCATGACGATCACGGACCGCAGCGTTTCACCCACGCCACGCACCGCAACCAGCCGCACGGTTCTCATGTGTCGGCCGGAGTACTTCACGGTTAGCTACCGCATCAACCCGTGGATGCATCCTGAGCTGGCCACCGACACGGCGCTCGCAATCGCTCAGTGGGAGGTGCTCTATCGCACCTTCCTCGACCTCGGGTTTACGGTGCACCTCATCGAGCCCGTCGAAGGCCTGCCGGACATGGTCTATGCCGCTAACGGTGGATTCGTCATCGACAACATCGCCTACGGGGCCAGCTTCACCTACGCGGAACGCCAGCCAGAAGGCCCGGCGTACATGGAGTGGTTCCGTGCGGCAGGGTTTGACGTTCACGAACCGGTCGAGGTGAACGAGGGCGAGGGTGACTTTTTGCTCGTCGGCAAGGCGATCCTCGCCGGAACTGGTTTTCGCAGCGCATCACAGAGTCATGTTGAGGTGGCCGCGCTGTACGGTCGCGAGGTCGTTTCGCTCAATCTCATCAACCCCAATTTTTACCACCTCGACACCGCGATCGCCGTGCTTGACGACGCCAACATCGCCTACTTGCCGAGCGCATTCGATGAGGCATCGCTCGGGGTGCTGCGAGCGCGCTACCCCACGGCGATCATTGTGACCGAAGAGGATGCTGCGGTGCTCGGCCTCAACTCTTTCAGTGACGGCTACAACATCGTGATCGCGAGCCGAGCGAAGGACTTCGAGCGCCAGTTGCGTGAGCGTGGCTACAACCCGATCGGGGTCGACCTGAGCGAGCTGTTGCGCGGTGGCGGT
>CAZCOC010000243.1:0-2230 GCA_964500075.1 uncultured Salinibacterium sp. | reverse complement strand
TCGCTCGGGTCATCGGGCCGACTCCGCCCGGAACGGGCGACAGGTAGCCGGCCACCTCGACGACCGCGGGGTCGACGTCGCCGACCAGTCTCGCTGTGCCCGTCTCGGGGTTGACGACCCGCGTGATACCCACGTCGAGTACGGCCGCGCCCGGCTTAATCCAGTCGGGTTTCACCAGCCCGGCGACCCCGACGGCCGCGACCACGATGTCTGCCCGGCGCACATGCGCCGCTAGGTCAGCGGTGCGTGAGTGAGTGAGAGTGACCGTGGCATCCAGCCCCCTGCGCGTTAACAGCAAGCCGAGGGGGCGACCCACCGTGAGCCCGCGACCAACCACGACGACATCAGTTCCCGCGATCGGCACCTCGTAGCGCTGCAGCAGCTCGATGATGCCAGCCGGCGTGCACGGCAGTGGTGAATCGATCGGCCCGCCGACCCCGAGCACGAGTCGGCCGAGGTTGATCGGATGCAGGCCGTCGGCGTCTTTGTCGGCATCCATGAGTTCGAGCATGGCGTTCTCATCGAGTCCGGCCGGCAGCGGCAACTGCACGATGTACCCAGTCACTTCAGGGTTGGCGTTGAGCGCCGCGATCGCGGCACGAACGTCAGCGGCGGATGCCTCGGCTGGCAGATCGAGGCGAATCGACTCGATTCCTACCTCCGCGCAGTCGCGGTGCTTGCCTGCGACGTACGACACCGAGCCCGGGTCGCTACCGACAAGCAGCGTTCCAAGGCCGGGGACTACACCTTTAACGCGAAGCGCCGTCACGCGAACGCGGAGCTCGCTCTTGATGGCAGTCGCCGTAGCAACGCCGTCGAGTCGTATGGCAGTCAAGTTGCGTTCCGATCTCGGAGCCGACGCCTCCGACGGGCTTCGGGCCTGGCGTGGAGCGGGGCTTCTATTCAACATTAGCTCGCTACAGTGAGGAGCATGCCGCGCTCCCAACCCTCTCTCCGCACACATACGGCCGAAAAGGAAGTGGTTGCGCCGGTCGAATTGTTCTTCGACCTGGTGTTCGTGTTCGCGCTCACCAGAGTCTCGCTGTTTCTCGTGGAGAACCTCGACTGGATGGGGGCGATCCAAGCCGCGATTATGCTGCTCGCACTCTGGTGGTACTGGGATTCGATGACGTGGCTGTCAAACTGGTTCGACCCGGAATCATGGCCGGTGATGTCACTGCTGTTCACCGTGATGCTCTTGGGAATCGCAATGAGCTCGGCTATTCCGAGCGCGTTTGACGACCTCGCGGTCATATTCGTCATCGGCTACCTCGGTACTCACTACTTCAGCACCGCCTTTATCATCCTGGCTGCACGCCGCCAGCGGCCAGAGCTGGCCCAGAAAATGGTTCGTTCTACCCTCTGGCTCGTTGTCTCAACTCCGCTGTGGATCGCGGGCGCCGTCAGCTCTCCTGACGCTCGCACGTGGTGGTGGCTCGCGGCGATCGCGATTGACTACCTGGGACCGCTTGCGAAGTTTTGGATCCCGGTGCTTGGACAGGCAACTTCAGCCAGCTGGGCGGTCGCACCAAGTCACATCTCGGAGCGGACCAGGCTGTTTATCATCATCGCACTTGGTGAATCGGTGCTTATCTCGGGTGCCACGTTTGACGGCTCATGGACGGAGCTGCCGAAGGTGCTCGCCCTCGTCTCGGCGTTCGTCGGTACCGTGCTCATGTGGCTGCTGTATTTCAACCACACTGCCGAGAACGTGTACAAGTTCGTGAAGGGCGCCCGCGACACCGGGCTGGCCGCATCCAACACGTTCTCATACTTGCACCTCATGATTGTTGCTGGAATTGTGATCGTTGCCGTTGGAGATGAGCTTGGCCTCGCGCATCCGGAAGATCCAATCGATGTCGCCACCGCAGTCGTATTGTGCGGCGGCGCCGCGTTGTACATTCTCGGAAACCTTCTCGTGAAACGTTCGGTCGGCTACCGCTGGCTGAGGTCGCACATCATCGGGATCGCCGCAATGCTTGCATTGCTCGTGCTATTCGCCTCGCCCGCAGCGTCAGGTATCACCACTCTTGCAGCCGGGTGGCTCGTGAACCTCGTGCTCGCTGCCGTTGTGCTTGCCGACGAAGTGGTGCACCGCCGCGACGAACTCGGCAAGGAATCCGTCAAGGAATCGCGCGCGGCTTAGCTCCAGGTACCCGGCGACGACAAGCCCGCGTACAGCGGGAACGCCGCGGTCAGGGCGTCGACACGGGCGCGCAGAGCCTCGACA